>JBAIYI010000023.1:0-1774 GCA_037915955.1 Terriglobales bacterium | reverse complement strand
ACGATCTTCAGCTACTACAGCCTGAGCTTCGCCAACAGTGATACCGGCGGACCTAACAGCGTGGCCAGCAACTCGCAGAACATCAGTGCCGATTATGGCCGCGCCGCATTTGACGTGCGCAGCCGTTTCTTTTTTGGCGGCAGCATCGGCCTGCCGAAAGGCTTTCGTGTGAGCCCATTCCTGCTGTTCTTCACCGGCGCTCCGTTCAACATCACTACCGGTCTCGATAACAATGGGGATTTCGTGTTCAACGATCGCCCCGCGCTTGATACAGGCATTCCCGGCCACACCATCGTGTCGCAACCCGGGTTTCCCGCATTCGACATAACGCCGTCACAAGGGCAAACGCTGATCCCCATCAACTTCGGCGATGGCCCTTCCCAATTCACCTTCAACCTGCGTCTCAGCAAGACAATCGGTATAGGTCCAAAGCTTGAAACGGCAGGAGGCAATCAGCCGCAAGGTGGGCCGGACGGGCACCAACATGGCCCGGTGATGCGCGGAGGTGGTGGCCCCGGTGGCGGCGGGCATGGCCCCGGTGGCCCGGGCGGCGGTCCGTTCGGCGGCGAGCGCTCCAATCAGAAATACTCACTCACCTTCAGTGCTATGGCTCGCAACCTGTTCAACCATGTAAACCCGGCTGCGCCGATTGGGAACCTTTCGTCGAATCTGTTCGACCAGTCAACCGCATCGGCGGGCGGGCCCTTCAACTCGCAATCGGCGAACCGCCGTGTGGATTTGCAGGTGATGTTCGCGTTCTAGAGCGGCCGCCCAGAACTCCTGCCAAAGTGGCATGTTGAGCGAAGCACGAACCGCGTAGCGGGCGAGCGCGAAGTCGAAACATCCCGACGATGTTTCAGTAGGAAAATGCAGCTTCAGGGAGTTCTCTCGAGACAAAAGCTGTGGTTCCCCCATCGCCGGACACCCTTTAGGGCGAAGAGTGTTTTGTCCTGCGGTAATAAACCACCGTGCGACATCTCACGCCACATTCGCTGGCAAGCTTACCTGCAACGCGCGAACTCGATTGTTGTTTTCGCCCTTCTTGCCAAGCTCCAGCGCGCTTTCCACGCGGTTGATGACCTCGGTCACAATATCCACCGCGTCAAACTTTTCCTGAAGCACCGCTTCGGCAATACCAACACTCATCACCGGCGCGCGCTCTGTACCCGGGACTTTCACCGGCAAGAGCACCTTGCGCATCTTCTCCACCACAAGAAATGCGTTCTTCTCAACGGTGTCCGCCAGGATCAGCGCAATCGTGGTCAGGTCATAGCGCACCGCAACGTCGTTTTGACGGATATGTGACGCCAGGGTCTGCCCGATCTGCTGCATCATGCTCTCCACATGCGCCTCGCCGACTTCCTTTACCAGTGCGGAGGCTTTTCCGAAGTGCATCAGCATCACCGTCACCGGTGTTTGCGGCTGCACGGAGCGTTTGATTTCAGAGAGCAGCACGTCCAGGTACGATGAGCGCTTCAGCAGGCCCGACTTTTCATCGGTAACAGCCAGCGTCTTCATCAGCGTGCGCAAGCGGGCGTTTGCCACCGCCTGTACCACCTGTTCGGCAATCGTCTTGAGGACGGTGAGCTCGTCCTCGCGCCATTGCCGCGGCGAGGTCTGCTCAAGGATCACTATGCCTGAAGGATCTCCGCCGTCGAGCAGCGGCACTGCCACCAGAGACTCAATATTCAGGTTGTTGATGTGGTCTCCGGCCGCTTGTAGTTCCGGAGCTGTCTTGGCGTTGGCGATCGCCACGGGCGTGTCCGTGGCCAAT
>JBAIYI010000086.1:0-4840 GCA_037915955.1 Terriglobales bacterium | reverse complement strand
GTGGCGGTCGGTGGTCATCTGCAGCGCTCGCGAATGCTGTTGGTAGAGATCATGCACGCGAATGACAGCACACCCGCTGATCTCTCGATGGAACAGCAAACCGCCCGCGAACTGCTGGACGACAACTACCTTTATCGCGCCAGCGCCAAGCGCGCTGGTGATCCGCAGGTGGCTGCGGTGCTGGACGAACTAGGCAGAGTTCTGGCGGAAATCGCCAACAGTCCGTCAGAACTTGCTCCAGGGGACCTGCGGCAAATTCACCAGCAGATCGATTCTCAGGACCTGCTTTTCAAAGTTCGCGTCGTGGGCGCGGAAGTCAATTCCCGGGTTCGGAGGGAGCAGAGCTCCCCCGCAACCGTAAACCAGAGGCTATAACTTTATGCAACGCACCATCTCGATTCTTTTTTATGTCCTTATCTCTCTCTGCTGCGGGGCGCTTGCTGTGGCGCAGTCGGAACCTCTAACCTCCAGCCTGTTTGATCCGCAGGCCGCGGCGAAAACCAACTCGCGCGAAGACGAACTCTACAATCAGGGTACAAAGGCGCTGAACGACAGTAATTATCAGGAGGCCGTTCGTAGTTTCGACGAGGCGGCCGGTTTGCGAGGACGCAAGGCCGATGCTGCTCTTTACTGGAAGGCGTATGCCCTCGGCAAGGTGGGCAACAAGTCCGCCGCTCTGGCAACGATTGCCGATTTGAGGAAGAACTATCCACAAAGCAAATGGCTCAAGGATGCCGGTGCGCTTGAGGCGGAATACAAGGGTACCGCAGTTGATCCGAACGCGGTTAGCGACGAAGAGGACAAGGAACTGGCGATCCGGTCTCTGATGACCGCTGATCCGGAGCAGGCCGTACCGCTCCTCGACAAAGTCATTCATGGAAATTACTCGCCCAAGCTAAAGGAGCGGGCACTGTTTGTGCTGTCACAAAGCGGCTCCGAAAAGGCGCAGCAGATCTTGCTTTCACTGGCAAAGGCCAACAACGACCCTGAGCTGCAAAAGCGAGCGATTCGCTATATCGGAATGGGGGGCAGCAGGAACGGTGCCATCCTGAAGGAGATTTACAACGGCGCCAGCGATCGGTCTGTAAAAAAAGCCGTGTTTCAAGCGTGGCTGATGTGCGGATGCAAAGATGAGGTGTTGAAGGCGGCGCAAACGGAAAAAGATCCCGGCCTGCGGCGAGAAGCCATCCGCCACCTCGGCATGATGGGAGGTCACACCGAATTGCGGCAGTTGTATCAGCAGCAGGGCATCGACCTTGAGTCGAAAGAAGAGTTACTCAAGGCCATGGGAATCGGCGGCGATGCGGAAGGGCTGGCTCAGATCGCGAAAACCGAGCAGGACCCGGTGGTTCGTCGCCTCGCAATCAGGGACTTGGGGATCTTCGGCGGGCAGGCGGCGAGCGATACCCTGGTCACTGTCTACGGCGCGGAAAGCAACCTTGAAACGAAAAAGGCAGTCATCAACGCCCTCTTCCTCAATGGTGCCGGCAGACAGATGGTGTTCCTGGCCCGCAAAGAGACCAATCCGGAGCTAAAGCGCGAGCTGACCCAGAAGATGTCGCTGATGAGTTCGCCGGAAATCACCGATTACATGATGGAAGTCCTCAACAAATAGGAGCGCGTTATGAGCCTATATACAAAACTCATTGGTCTGGCCTTCGCATTGCTTCTGCTGGCGGGCTCCCTCCAGGCACAGAAGCCAAATATCACCAACGCAAAGCTTCAGGAGCTCTCCGCCAATGCTGGCCTGAAACCGGCAATTGCAGAGATCAGTTCCAAGGCAGCTGGCCCTGTATGGATCGGATATCGCATACCAGCGAAAGCGAAGGAGCGCACCATGTGCTGCTGGGAATCCGGACGCGACAATGACAACGGCAAATGCTGCCTTGGCTGCCGAATGGACTCAGAGCATGGTGGCAGCTTCAGCGGCACGGCTTCCAATTGCGCTCCGCCTGAGCCGGTGCCGTATGCGTTCGTTTTCCTGAAATATGAAGCGGCCAAGCCGGCGAAGGCCCGGGTATTCAGCAAAGATTGCCCGCTCGATTTTGGCGGACTGCCGCTCTACTGGCTGGAAGGTGTGAAGCCCGAACAGAGCGTGGAATTGCTGGCCAGCTTTGCAGCCATCAACCCTTCGGACGAAGCCGACCATGGGGACCGCATCTCGCATCAGGCAGTCTTTGCGATCGCGCTGCATGATGTCTCTGCCGCCGACGCCTCTCTGCGCACTCTCATCCAGCCGAACCAGCCTCTTCGCCTGCGAGAAAACGCGGCATTCTGGCTGGGCGTGGAGCGCGGCAAGTCAGGCCTGGACATCCTGCGTGAAACGGTGAAGTCAGACTCTGACGAGCGCTTCCGCGAGAAGACGACCTTCGCCATCTCCCAGAGCAAGGAACCGGAGGCGCTTCAGGAGCTGATCGGCATGGCCCACAACGACGCAAGCCCTCGCGTACGTGGGCAGGCAATCTTCTGGCTGGCGCAAAAGGCCGGCCGCAAGGAAGCAGGCGAGATCTCTGCAGCCATTGAGAACGATCCAGATACGCAGGTGAAGAAGAAGGCTGTCTTTGCACTGTCGCAGATTCATGATGGCGAAGGTGTGCCGCTGCTGATCAATGTCGCAAAGAGCAACAAGAACCCGGCCGTGCGGAAGCAAGCATTCTTCTGGCTGGGACAGAGCAAAGACCCTCGTGCGCTTAATTTCCTCGAAGAAATTCTCACCAAATAAGAAAAGCCGGAGCTGAACGCTCCGGCTTCTCCGCGCAGTTTGCGGCACTTATCGAGAGAACAAGTTCCGCGAAAGATAGTCGCTCAAGCTGAGCGTAATCAGGATCATCAGCCAGAAAAATCCAGCGCTGATTGTGATCTTGGTCAGCTTGTTGCTGTAACGGACATGCATAAAGAACAAAATAACCAGGGTCGCCTTGGTGCAGGCAATGGCCAGGGCGATTACGGGATTGAAAATCCCGAGATCCACGAAAGCAATGGCCCAGGTGGACACGGTCAGCACGGCCAGAATGCCGAAAATCACGAGGTACAGCATTGGCGTTGGATGTTTGTGTTCAGCGTTTTCAGCGTTTTCAGCGTGTTCAGCCATTTTGTTCCATCTTGTTGCTAGGGTTTTGTGTGTATGCGATTAATCAGGTACAGCAACGGGAAAAGGTAAATCCAGACAATATCGACGAAGTGCCAGTACAGCCCGCCGAGTTCTACCGGGGTGTAATACGCAGGCCCGAACTCACCAGCACGCGCCCGCAGCAGAAGCCACGTAAGTAAGCCGAGTCCAATGATCATGTGGAAGGCGTGCAAACCGGTCATAGCGAAGTAAAACGAGAAGAAGATTTCAGTCTGCCTGGCGATCTGCTTTGCTGATTCCGGCGTAACTTCAGGCACGTCCTTGTAGCCATGTTGGCGAGCTTCTTCGCCGCGATTACGGATTTCCTCTGCGATATTCCCCGTCTGGCAGCCAGGACCTCCGTTCGCACTGAATCCCTTGCCAATCACCGCCCCAGGAATGTGGCACTCGTCGTATTTATCGTAGTACTCCTTGCCTTTAATCGCGAGGAACACCGTGCCCAGAATCATGGTCAGGATCAGGCACCGGACTTGCCATTTCCGATTGCCTTTCTGCGCCGCCCATACTGCCATCGCCATGGTGAAGCTGGAACCAATCAGCACAAGGGTGTTGGCAAACCCCCAGGACACGCTGATGCTGGTGCTTCCCGCGACAAACGCTTCGTAGTACTTCAGGCGGTAGATCAGGTACGCCGCGAATAGACCGCCGAACATCATGAGCTCTGTCAGCAGAAACACCCACATGCCGAAAGTGGAGGCTTCCTGCTGCTGCGCCATGCTGTCAAACTGGTGCGCCAGCGCCGGATGATGCTCTGTGGTGGTTGTCTGGCTAGTGGACAACACTGACCTCCTCATCTTCGCCGTAGTGATAAGGTTCGCTGGTTACAACCGGCGTCTCATGGAAGTTGTGGGTCGGCGGCGGCGAAGTGGTCTGCCATTCCAGTCCGGTTGCCCGCCACGGGTTGTCGCCGGCAATGGCGCCATATTTCAGTGACCACAGGAAATAGATGGCGGGCAGGATAAATGCCACCGCCAGAACGGAAGCGCCCGCGCTTGAGAGCACATTCAGAACCTGAAATTCCGGCGGGTAGGTGTGGTAGCGCCGCGGCATTCCCAGATAGCCAAGAATGAACTGCGGGAAGAAGGTGAGGTTGAACCCGATAAAGGTGATCAGCGCCGCCAGCTTGGCCACAGCTTCGGGATACATTCTTCCGGTTATTTTGGGCCACCAGAAGTGCAGCCCTCCTAAATATGCGCTGACCATGCCTCCCACCATGACGTAATGGAAGTGGGCAATCACAAAATAGGTGTCGTGGATATGAACGTCCATCCCGAGCGCGGCCAGCATGACACCCGTGAGGCCGCCGATGGTGAACAATCCGATGAAGCCAAGAGCGTACAACATCGGCGTGTCCAGGCTGATGGAGCCCTTGTACATGGTCGCGGTCCAGTTGAAGACCTTCACCGCTGAGGGGATGGCCACGGCCATGCTCAGCAGGGAGAACACCATGGCCGAGTACTGGGAGATGCCGGCCACGAACATGTGATGGGCCCAGACCAGAAATCCGAATACCGCAATCGCGATACTGGAGAACGCAACAAACGAGTAGCCGAAGACGCGCTTGCGCGAGAAGCATGTAATCAGTTCGCTGATCACACCCATGCCCGGCAGGATCATGATGTACACCGCGGGGTGGGAGTAGAACCAGAACATGTGCTGGAACAGCACCGGGTCGCCGCCCAGCTTGGGATCAAAAATTCCAATGTGGAA
>JBAIYI010000591.1:0-2446 GCA_037915955.1 Terriglobales bacterium | reverse complement strand
GCAGGGCAAGTTTGAAGAGGCAATCGCGCAACTGGAAGAAGATGACAAGAACGCCTTCTCCATGCAGCGGCTGATCGTGGCGTATGAAAAGACTGGCCAGAAAGACAAAGCCGCGCGCATGAAACAGCGGCTGGCAAAGTACTACGAACCGAGCATTGAGCAGGCCGTAGTTGTGCCACTGTTCAACAAGACCATGCTGGCGATGAAGGACAAGAATTAGCCAGCAGATTGGCCTAAATCTACTTTAGGACATCAGTGATCGCCTTGCGCCAATAGAGCACAAGTCCAATGCCGATCGCTATCACACATGCCCCGACCAGCTTGGCTTCAAACAAAAGCTTGTTCGTATGACCTGGCGGGATCATTGAAAAAATAATTGAGAGCAGCGTCACCGCAAACCCAAGAAGCCCTGTAATCCATATGCCCGGTTTCCCTCCCGGCACCAGAACCGCGTGCCCACCGGCATCCCGATCTTCACGGTACGCAAGCCGTATGGCTGCCGCATACATGTACAGGAACGGAATAAAGTAGAGGATCACAGCCGCATCCACCAACAACTGGTAGGTTTCTAGCCATGTGGATTTGTATTGAGATAGAGCGAGGATGAAGCCGGAAATCCCGGCCTGTATGAGAATTGATATCCAAGGGGTTTTCCAGCGTGGGTGGATCTTGCCGAAGTAAGCAGGCAGGTATTTGTCGATTCCAGCGACGAAAGGAATCCGTGCCACGCCTGCAACAGTTGATCCGATACCCCCCGCATTCCCTATAGTGACCAGTACCGCCGCAATGGTGCCGAACCACACGATGCCGAGCGTCGCTGAACCGGTAGAAATCGCCTGAAAGACTCCGGTCCGGACATCAACGCCCTCAGCTGGCAACAGAACCAGCAAAGCGATCGTTGCAATGATGTACATCGCAGCGATCAGGATCGCTGAGGTATAGATTGCGCGAGGAAAAGTCTTTCGGGGCTCGCGAACCTCTTCACTCATTGCGCACACCAACTCCATTCCGGTGAAAGCAAATGCGATTTGCGACCAGAAATTGATGGTATCTAGATTGATGGTCGGCAGAGAACTCTTGAACGAGAATGGACTAGCGCTGCCGCGATGGATTCCGAAGTACGCGCCCATGCCGACGAGCATAAGCAGTGGAAGATAAGTCGAGACTCCTCCGGCATTCTGCAGCCATTTGCCGATGTTCAGGCCAATGATGTTTAGCAAAACGGCGATCGCAAGCAGTCCAAGAGAAGACCAGAGCAAGTAGTGAGGATTTTTGGCCAATTCCCAGTATTTCGGTCCGCCGATGTAAACCGACATCGCTACGCTCGCGGTGAGCAAGCCCGGGAAATAAAACACTGTATATGCCCAATATGCCCAGCCAGCCACGAAGCCGTGAAAATCGCCGAACGCTTCCTTACTCCAGACATAAAGTCCCCCCTCTGCGGGGTAGCGCGTGGAAAGCTCAATAATGATCAGCGCGGTCGGAAGAAAGAAGAGCGTTGCAGCCAGAACCCAGAGGCTGATCGACGATGTGCCGTTATGCGCGGCGGCGGCTACCCAGCGCGGCCCCAGAACGGCAGCGATGTTGAACAGCAGCACGTCCCAGAAGCCCATGGCTTTGCGCAGCTGGGATTTAGGTGTGGTCGGCTCAATGGTCTGCAAAGTGTTCTCCGCTTTGCGGGTCTTGAAAACGCTGTTCGGTCGCTACATTGTATCGTGACCGCCCGCGGCTTCCTGCAACTGAAGGCTCCAATGGCGCACCCTACCTGCTAATGGACCACTGGCTTCAGGAGCATCTCACCTATTTCTTTCAGCGGTACGGTTATTGGACAGTGTTCGTGGGCGTGATGGTTGAAAGTATTGGCGTGCCGCTTCCCGGAGAGACAATCCTGATTCTCGCCAGTGTACTGGCGGCCACCACCGGCAAGCTGAACATCCTGTATGTGGCCGTCTTCGCCGTGGTGGCTGCAATCTGCGGAGACAATATTGGCTACTTCATCGGCAAGTCAGGAGGAAGGCTGCTGCTTCGTCGTTACGGTGCGTTCTTTCACATAGAGCCCCAAAATATTGCGCACGGAGAAGAAGTGTTCCGGCGCCGCGGGCCTGTGGCAGTGTTTTTCGGCCGCTTCATCGCCGGACTGCGGGTTCTCATTGGTCCGCTGGCAGGCGTGTTGCGAATGCCGTGGAAGCGATTCTTCATGTTCAACGCGCTTGGCGCGGTCGCCTGGGTAACTGCGGTTACCGCCGCGGCTTACCTGCTGGGCCCCGCAATCGAGCCTTTGCTGCGAAAGGCCGGTTGGGTCCTCGTCGGAGCCGTGATTGTAGCCGCCGCAGTTTATTACTGGCGTCGACGCAAGCACGTTCAGCAACCGCGGGAGCGCAAAGCAGCGTGATCTCTGGCCCGCCGTGCCTTTTGTACAATATTTTCAGGAGCAATTGTTGATGCC
>JBAIYI010000292.1:0-1783 GCA_037915955.1 Terriglobales bacterium | reverse complement strand
AGCGGCGCTGCCTGTACCACTGGATCGATTATCCGAATCTTGAAAAGGAGCAGCGGATTGTTACGTCGCGCCTGCCGGGAATCAAGCAGGAGCTGGCGAAGCAGGTAGTGAACTTCGTGCAGTCGATCCGCGACCTGCACCTGAGCAAGGCTCCGGGCGTGGCCGAGACGCTGGACTGGGCGGAAGCACTGGTGGCGCTGGGCACGCAGGAGCTCGATCCTGCTTCGGCGGAGTCCACGCTGGGCTGCCTTTCCAAGTCACTGGAAGACACGGCCAAAATCAGAGCCGCCGATGTGGAGAAGTTGATCGTCCATGCCGGATGAAGTTGCCGTCCACGATCAATTAGCCGCAGTAATCGTTGAGTTCTGCCGGTTCGCGCGTGCGTCAGGAATTTCTGCAGGGGTGAAGGAGTCAGTGGCGGCGCTGGAGGCGGCACGCGCTGTCGGTGTGGGCGACAAGCAGAGCCTTAAAGCGGCTTTGCGCGCTGTGCTTTGCTCGTCAAAAGAAGAGTGGGATTTGTTTGACGATCTTTTCTGGCCGTTCTGGCGCAACGCGGACAGGGAAGCGGGGCAGAGAGCAAGGCGAGCACAAAGGGAACGTGCGCTGGAGACCCAGTCGGCGAAGGCGCTGCTGGCTCTCATGGGCAGCACTCGCACCGCCACCGGAGATGAAGATCGCGGGCGGGCTGTTGCCGGAGCGAGCGCGAATGACCGGCTGCGCAAGACGGATTTTTCGGAAGTGCCGCAGTCAGATCTGCACGATCTGGAGAGGCTGGCCTTGCAGCTCCTACGCAGAATGAGTCAGCGGCTTTCACGCCGCCTGAAGATCATGCAGCTTCACGGACAGGTAGATTTGCGACGCACGATAAGGCGCAGCATCGGGCGCGGCGGCGAACCCATCGATTTGGCTTTCAAGGCCAGAAAGCTCCAGCAGGATCGACTGGTAGTGCTGCTGGACATCAGCGGATCGATGAATGCCTACAGCCTGTTCCTGGTGCGGTTCGCGTTCGCATTGCAGAAGTATTTTCAGCGCGTGGATACATTTGTGTTCAGCACGCAGCTCTCTGAGATTACAAGCTCGCTTCGCGGACGCCAGCTGCGCGAGGCACTGAAAGAGCTGGGACAGCATGCGGCAGGCTGGTCCGGCGGAACGAAGATCGGAGAGTGCCTGCGCGAGTTCAACGAACAGTACGGCCGCAAACTACTCACGCGCGATACGCTGTTCATGATCCTGAGCGATGGCTGGGATACCGGAGAGCCGGAAGTGCTGGCGAGCGCACTGGCGGCAATTCGCAGGCGTGTGCGAAAGCTGGTGTGGCTGAATCCGCTGCTGGGGATGCAGGAATATCAGCCGATCACGCGCGGTATGAGCGCCGCATTGCCGCATGTGGACGTGTTTGCGCCAGCGCATAACCTTGAGAGCCTTCTGCAACTGGAGCGGCATTTGGCGCGCGGCTAGATTGGGAAAAGCCGGAGGCAAAGCAGATGTTTCACGAGTTCATGGAAAAATCGGCGGAATTGCTGGCTCGCGGAGAGCGATTTGCCGTCGCTACAGTGGTACGCTGCCAGGCCCCGTCTTCGGGCAAGCCAGGTGACAAAGGCATCATCCTAGCCGATGGCAGTCTCTGGGGCTGGATCGGCGGCGGGTGTGCGCAGCCGGCGGTGGTGAAAGAAGGTTTGAAGGCACTAGCTGACGGACGTCCGCGGCTGGTGAGGATCAGTCCTTCGGCAACCGACGGCGGAGAGGGCGTGGTGGATTACAGCATGACGTGCCACAGCGGTGG
>JBAIYI010000060.1:0-4479 GCA_037915955.1 Terriglobales bacterium | reverse complement strand
CGCGCTCGGCGAGGCCGCGCATTGTCCAAAAGCTTTGTACGCTTACGCCGCCTTCAATAGGAGGATACTTGCCGATGAAACATAACCTCATTGCCAGACCACCTTTCATCGTGAACGCGGAGTTTGTTCCGCTGCAAGAAGTCTCAGTCAAAGCGCAGCGCTTCCGCCGGGGCCACATGCGTGGCCCGCCAGGCGGGAAGCAGTGCGGAAAACAAAGCAACAATTGCAAACGTCAGCCATGTGGCGCTGAACGTCAGCGGGTCCAGAGGGCTGACGCCAAAGGCGAATCGCGCCACCACGCGATAAACCATGACAAAAACGGCGGATCCGGCGAGTGCTCCCACCGCAACCAGAAGTAAGGCATCGCTGAGCACAAGTTTGAAGAGGCGCTCACGTTGTGCCCCGAGCGCAATTCGGATGGCGAGTTCGCGAATCCGCATTGCAACCGTGTATGAGAGGACACCGAAGATTCCAAGAGCTGCCAGCGCCAGCGCTACTGAAGCGAACAGGGAAACTACCACCATCGAGCTGCGACGGGCCGCCATCGACTTACTCAATACACTGTTCATACCGACAATCGGGGCAACTGGAAGTTCGGGGTCCACGCGCTTCACCGCAGTCGCGATTTGCTGGTTCAGCACACTCTGCGGAGCGCTAGACCGGGCCAGCAGATAACCGGACCGGAACACGGTGGCTTGATTCACAGGGATGTAGAGTGTAGGCCCTGGATCCTGGTCAGCACTGACGCTGTGTATGCGGCCGACGATGCCTACGACTTCCCGCCAGCGAGGCTGCCCGTCGCGACTTTCGTACCCTAACCCTATGTGCTTGCCCAGAGGGTCTTCTCCAGGCCAGAACCGCTCTGCGGCTGCTTGATCAAGCACGATGACCGGCATCCCGGTTTCAGCATCCCGATCGTCAAAACCGCGTCCCCTAAGCAGAGGAATGGCCAAAGCATCGAACAGCCCGGGGCTCACTAAACGGAACGCCGCCTGCGGAGCCATGGTACCTGGACTCAGCGGACGGTCCTGGATCGTAAACAGTACACCGCGTCCACTCATTTGAAGCGGCAGATCGGACACAATGCCGGTTTTGGGAGTCGGTGACTGGTCGCTCAGCTCTTGCACGATTCTGGTAAGGACGGCGGCCGAGTTCTGATCGGGATAGCGTGACCGCGGAAGAATGATACGTAATGATGAAACCTGCTCTGTCTGGAAACCAAGATCAACCCGTTGGAGCTCTCTGAAACTCCGAATCAGGACACCGGCGCCAAGTAAGAGGACTGTGCTGAGACAAACCTGCAGTGCTACCAGGAGGCGCAATAACCGAGCTCGTTCGGAGCTCTGGGAGTGCGTGTTGGCCGCCTGGCTAAGTGCGCCAGCAAGGTTGCGTGTTCGTGCGCGCCAAACGGCGAAAAAGCCAAAGGTGAAACCAGTCACAACGGTCAGTGCAACGGAAAAAAGGAGCACACGCCAGTCGGGAGCAAGGCCAGCCGGCAGCCAGGTTTGGGGAAGAGGCGCCCGCGACAGCACCAGTTTCAGGCAAAGTTGAGCGAGATATATTCCCGCAGTTCCTCCGGCTACAGCTAAAACGACGCCTTCAGCCGCGAATTGAGTTGCAATATTTCGAAAACTACTCCCAAGAGCCAGCCGGGTCGTAATCTCTCTAGCCCGGGAGAACGCACTCAGGATCATCAAAATAGCGAAATCGAAGCCGACAATCAGGTAGACCAAAATCACTGAGGCACCCAAGGCGAGCAAGGCCGGCCGGCCCTGCCCAAGCATGTCGTCGCGTACCGGCGTGATTCCGATGTGCCACCCGCTGCTTTCCGGGTAATACTTCGGATAATCACGCCGAACCTGAGCGGATAAAACACTGATCGCGGTTTCAGCTTCGTGCCAAGATATATTGTCCTTAAGTCGCGCTATTACGGTGAGAAACTCGTTTCCATGCTGCGTGGCCGCGACCTGAAAGGGCCTTAACGCCAAGGGGGTCCAGAGATCTGGATCGCCATAAACGCGCAGCTCAGGCGGTGCCACCCCCACAACAGAAAACCCCACACCATTGATCTCTACTTTTTCGCCGATCACGGAGTCCCTGGCACCGAAACGGCTGGACCAGAGCCGGTAACTCAGGACCGTGACCAGACTATGAGCAGGATCGTCTTCTTCCGCCAGAAAACCTCGACCTCGCCAGAGATTCACACCCAAGGTCTGAAAAAAGTCGCGCGCCACCGGCTGCACCTGCACCTGCTCCGGCTCAACGCCCCCGGTCAGGTTCATCACGGTCTCGGGGGCAATAGCAGTAACGGTTTGGAAAACGTTGGTCTGGGCACGATAGATTGCCAAACTGGGAGGAGACACGTCAGCGTGCTCCAGCCCCAACTTCGGATAAACGTGATATAGACTTGCCAGCCGCTCGGGGGAAACTATCGGCAGGGGACGCCAAAGCAGGTTGTAGGTAAGAGTAAAAACTGCTCCCACAACGGCGATGCCAACCGCCACACTCAGGATTCCGAGTAACGAAATGCCCGGCCGCCTGGCGAGAGATCTAATTATCAACCTCAATGTCATAGGCTCACATTCACCTTTCACGCATCGGCAAACGCTGATGTAGCTGAACTGGCTACGGCAATAGCAGACTGATCGGTCAGCCTCCGAGACCGGTCATTGATGAAATCGCGCACCTTGAAATGGGCCGGAGCCGCGCCACGATGCTCCAGGAAGAGGAACTGGAATAACTCGAACAAGACGAGATCCCTCTTGCTGTAGCGGAGAGTCCCTCGATCTTCGAAAATAAACAGCTCTTTTAGCGGATGGCAGGCCACGTAATCGTCAGAAACACCCTGCGCACATAGCTCGCTGAATTGGCCGCTCAGGTACGAACCTGATTGGGGAAGGCCCGCCTTCTCGCGAATGACCACATCCAGGATGGAAGAACCAAACCACGCAAGAGCTCCGTGCTTCAGGATGTACTTGCCAACACCGAGTTCGTGGCGAACTTTGAAGCGCGTTGGGAGACGGCTGGAAAGACGGAGCATGCCGTCGTCCAGAAACGGGACTCGTAGCTCCAGAGACGCCGCCATGGCGTAGCGATCCAGAATGTCCAGGTGCCGCCGGACCAACTGGTCCTGCAGGTTCAGGATGAAGATCATTTGCACGTACTGTTCCCATGAGGTGGCCGTAGCAATGTCCTCTATCCATTGTGTAGCTTCGAGAGAGGGTTCCAGCCCTATTCTGCGCGCACAGGCCAGTCCTCTTTTCATTGCCTCTAGTTTGCGATAGCGGTTTCTGTATTCATCATAGCCGCCGAACAGCTCGTCAGCTCCTTCACCGTTGAGGCAAACTGTAGCCTCACTCTTCATTTCGCGGCACAATTTGAGCAGCGGCAAAGCATAAAGCGAGCTGGGTTGCTCTTCCGCCAGAGTACAAGGAACGACCAGGTCCAGATATTCATCAAAATCCAGGAAGCACTCACGATGCGAACTTTCGATCTGGGAAGCGATGGAACGCGCAACCACCAGGTCTCCGCTCGCAGCATCGCCGACGGTGAACGTCTGCAACACTCCCGAAGTCTGATTACGCATGATATAAGCCAGGAGAGTTGAATCTAGGCCTCCGGAAAGGGTCAGGCAAAGAGGAACATCGGAAACCATGTGGCGAGCCACAGCTCGTTCCAGCTTTTGTCTGAGTTGATCTTGTGCTTCCGAATAGGAGAGTGACTCATCGGCATCCAGCGTTGGACGGTAATACTCTCCTTCCCTGAGCTCCAGACCAGCGGGTCCATCGGTGATTTCAAGCCAGTGCCCTGGGCGCAAGGTCTTGATTTCTGTAAACATGGTTTCATCGCCAAAACCATAACCGAGCACCATTCGATTCGCGAGCGACTGCATATTGAGCGATACATCGAGCGAGGGGTGTTGTAGTAAAGCCTTAATTTCAGATGCAAAGGCGAAGAGCGTTCCCGGAACCTGGAAGTAGTAAAGAGGCTTTATGCCAAGGCGATCACGAGCAATCAGAAGCCGGTTTCCGTCCTTAACCGCGAAAGCAAACATGCCTTCGAGATGGTCCAGCGCTCCCACACCATATTCTTCGTAGGCGTGAAGGATCACTTCCGTGTCGCTTCGGGTTTTGAAGACATGGCCCCTGGATTGCAATCTGGTGCGCAGCTCGAGGAAATTATAGATCTCGCAGTTTGCGATAACGCACTTATCACCTGCTTCGTTGAATATTGGCTGATCGCCATCGAGCAGGTCGATGATTCGTAGCCGCCGCGCTCCGAGTTGAATGCGGCCTGCATCCACCCGTCCGGCGCTGTCGGGGCCTCGATGAAACAGTGCGTCTGTCATACGGTCAACGGTTGTTGCATGGACATCACCCACACAGCCGACGATTCCGCACATTGAAAGGTTCCTCCGTAAAAGCGGCTAAAGGCTGGCTCCGGAATTGAGAGTAATAACTCCGCCGCGCAACAGTTTCT
>JBAIYI010000444.1:0-3004 GCA_037915955.1 Terriglobales bacterium | reverse complement strand
CCGTAAAAATTCCCAAAATGGAACAACGGTTGCGGCGAGAATCCTCTCAGCCATTAAAGAAATGAGAAGCTTTTAAGCTTTGCCCTGTTTTTGGGTACCAAAGTGATGCCGGGAAATTTTCTTTCTGGATTCCCGGCGCTGCATCCTTTATTTAATCTGTATCACCTTTTCACGGAAGTAGAGCCGTACGAATGAGCAAGAGCACGACCGAGCTTTCCACCTTCCTACAAGACCTTTCCTCGCAAGTGAAGCAAGCCGATCAGGATTTGAAGAGCCAGACTGTTCCTGAGCAGGAGGCCCTTCAGGAGCTGCGACAATCCCTGGACGACCTCCGGATGACGGCATGGACCGTGAGCGAATTGATGCATGCGCGCATCACCGATGCGGATGCTCGCAAGCTGGAGGCATTCCTCCGCGCTGAACGACTGCGGCGATTTCATCACATGCTGGGCGACGTAATAGAGGATATTGACGCGCACGGCATGCCGGGTCAGAGCAGCAGCCTGGAAGCGGTCTACGACTCTGTGAGCCTGCTTCAGGGAAGGCTGATCAAGTTGATTCGAGATCGAGGTCCGCGGGCCGCCGGGCAGTGAACCTGGCTTAAGTATTCCACCTAAGTTCCTGGGGTGTAATGAGTTAAGAGCATATTGCTCCGGCTTGCAATCTTGCCTAAAATAAAACTAAATAATTAGTTACCTTTCAGGCGCGAATTGCGTCTAACCGGTTAACGACCTGAAAACCAGAAAAAGGAGCAGGGAGTTTGCCTCCACGGAAATCGCCAACATTAACGGAAGCTGAGTTGCGGCTGATGGAAGTGCTGTGGGAGAAAGGCCCCGCCACCGTCCATCAGGTATTGCAGGCCTTGTCAACCAAGCCGGCGCTGGCGTACAACTCAGTTCTGACGACGATCCGCATTCTTGAAAAGAAGGGCTACGTGCAGCACCTGAAAGATGGTCGCGCACACATTTATTCGCCGCTGGTGGGCCGTGAAGAGGCGAGCCGGTCAGAAATCCGCAACCTGGTCACGCGCTTCTTCAACAATTCTCACGAACTTCTCGTCCTCAACCTGTTGGAAGACAAAACACTGGATGCCCAGGAGCTGGAACGCCTTCGTAGTTTGTTGCAAGAGAAGGGAGCTGGCGAATGACAGCCTTCACTCCTGAGCTGAACTGGCTTGCTTCAAGCGTAGCGGAGCGGATGATTTTCTGTATTGCCGAAGGCACTGTGCTGGCCGCAGCAGTATGGCTCGGCCTGAAGTTCACATCCGGCAGCTCTTCAACGACGCGCTTCCTTGTCCTGCTCTCCGCGTTGCTGGCGATTGCAACGCTACCGATTTTGTCTCTGGGTGTTAAGCCTGAAATTGGCACACCTGCGGTGAGCAACGGCACGGCGGTTACTCTGCCGGTGGCGATTGCCATCTACGGCTTCCTTGTGTGGGCTCTAGTGGCTTTCTTTGGCCTGGCGCGCGTGGTTGCTGGTCTGCTGCAGATCAGAAACATCCGCCGGAAGTGCAGGGAATGTCCGACTGAGCTACTTGGTGCAGATCTGAACGCAGCTCTCCGGGAATTTTCCGCCGTTCGCAAGACGAAGATTTTGTTGTCGGACACGGCAAGCGCGCCGGTGGCGATTGGATTTTTCCGTCCTGCAGTGATTTTGCCGGCATGGCTGGCGGAAGAAGGGCCTTCAGCAGAATTGAAGCATGCCGTTCTGCATGAGCTGGAGCACTTGCGGCGTCGCGATGACTGGACCAACCTGCTGCAGAAGATGGTGCGGGCTGTTTTCTTTTTCCATCCCGCAGTGTGGTGGCTGGAGCGAGAGCTTTCCCTGGAACGGGAACTCGCCTGTGACGACGCGGTGGTAGAGCGGACAGGGAACAGCCGCGCTTACGCGGTGAGCCTGACGCGACTGGCGGAGCGCAGCTTCCTGCGGCGGCAACTTGCCATGGCACAGGCGCTGATTGGGCGCGTGCATCAGCTCACCCATCGCGTGACCCGGATGCTTGATAGCAGCAGGCCAGCGGGCCGCGTGTGGAAGCCGGCGGTTCCTGCCGTGATTGGGCTCGCCCTGCTTTCCGGTATTTCGACATCATGGGCACCGGAGCTGGTGAGGTTTACGGATACGGCTCAAGCGAAGTCCGCACAAGCTGTGAATGCGAATGCCGGAAGCGCCCAGCCGTTAAACAAGGAAGTATGGAACGCGCAACCCAAGATCGCAGCACCTGTAATGACGAATGCTCGTTTTGTCGAACCACGAGCGCCACAGCACAAAGCTCCCCTGGCAAAGCAGCAGACAATACCGACCCGCCATATGACACCTTACGTGGCGGCGAAGTTTGTTGATCGCAAGCCAGAGAAAATCCAGGCCGCGCATCGGCTTCCGCATCCGGCGACGAATAGTCCAGTCGCGCAGAAACAGCCGCAGCAGGCTTCTGAATACGTATTGGTGGTCGCAACAGAACAGACGATTACCGCAGGTCCGCATGGGTATGAGGTCAGCGTGATGCAGGTCCGCATGCTGGTGCCGAAGCAGCAAGTTCAAAAACCGATTCCCACAAAAATTTAGGAAGACATAACCCTACTGCATGATCGCAGGCAGGCATAAGAGCACTCACAAAAACTAAATCTTTAGTTGATAGCAGGAGCAGAAAAATGCAGAAGACGTGGTTAACCAATAACTGGAAAAGAGGGAAGACGTTCATCGCCGTAATGGCGCTGACATTGGCTGTCTCGGTCGGCGGTTACGAGATTGTTCGTCCGGAGGCGGCGCGCGCGGCGAACATCGCGCCCGCAGCAGCGGCGCTGGACGATAACAGCGTGAGCGCGCTGACTTCGCTTGACAAAGCGATGGAGACGCTCGCGGCGCGCGTTACCCCGGCGGTGGTGAACGTGACTGTGGTCTCGCGCAATCGCGGCATGCAGATGCGCGGGCACCAGCAGATGCAGGACCAGGGCCCCAGCGACGATCAGGACCAGAACGACATGCAGCGGTTCTTCGGTCAGTTCGG
>JBAIYI010000560.1:0-10160 GCA_037915955.1 Terriglobales bacterium | reverse complement strand
TTGAATTGGTCCGGGGTAATCCAGTTGTATTGCGCCACCTTGTTGTTGGCCAGATCGATGAAGAACTGCTGGAGCGGCGCATATTGCAAACGCCGCGGATTCGCGGTGGTCAGGTCGTTACCGCCGTTGCTGTCAGTGAAGAACACCATGGGATTGTGCTTCGCGGCGTAGTTGAACTGGTTGGAGCCGTTGAACTGGTTGAAGTTTCCCGGAGCGAACACGCCGGAGAAGCTCTTCAACGGAACCGTCCATTGATCTCGCGGCAGGACCATGTTCATGAGCTGGCCATTAACCGTGGCCAGATCGATATCTTCCTGATACGAGCGCCAGGTTTTACCGGCATTAGTGAGCAGCATGCTCAGGTGCAAGGTCGTGTTCTGGTTGGTTGGGCCGTTCGCGGCAAAGGGATCGTTGTCATTGAACACGCCGAAATTGTCGCCGCCTTCCGCCCACAGATAATTGGGTTCAGAAGGATGAATATGCGGGTTGTTGCCGTTCGGTGTGGCCAGAACGTTGTGATAGTTCGTGGCAAATGCGACCTGCTCACTAATGTTGATGAGCCGACCATCGATGATGGCGAATGCATTGCCCGCGACCAGGCTGTTGGTGAATGGCGCTGCCGGGTTCTGAAAAATCTGCTGGATACCACCGGTGAATTTGTTGGCGGGCTGTTCCCAGTTGTGGTTTTCCATCGCGATGACGAAAACCTTCTTGAACTCTTCCGCGCTCGCGCTTGAGACGCTCAAAAACACAGACAGGATCAGGGCAGCCATGATGCCCAAACGTTTCACATGCGACATTGATTTCTCCATGAAATAGGGGATGGGGCGTGCGCTGGATGGCGGTCACTCGCGCTTCTTGTGAACCCATCGCAGCCCGCTCTAACTACTAACAGCCGGTGCGCGCGAAGGGATGAAAGGCAGGTTACTTTTTGATGAAGGATTGGTTAACGGTGTGAATCAGTGACAACCCTTCTGTCCATGGGCCGGCAGCATCTCACGACCGTTGCATGAACCTGCTGGCGGAAAGGGAAATTGGAAGCCCTACGCAGAAAATATGAATCACGATTTGCGTGATCATCCGCGTCCGAGATGATGGCCTCTTGGGCATCGCCGAAAGCGGCAGCACAACGAGGTTCATGACGATGAAAACAGCTACCCCATAAGCTGCACCTGAAATGATAGGCATACTGAGGAGAAAGGAAGTCTTCAGGGCCGCCAGACAAAAGATCGTTGCAGCAGAGAAGGCAATCACGAAATGGAAGATCAGCCCGAGCATGGCTGCGGGCTTTCCCATCTGGAATGCTTTAGGACCGAGCAGCCCGCTTGCGACATTCTGCCAGACTCTCGTTGGTGCCACTCGCAGGATCGCGAATGAGATGGTTGCCGCGAGTGCGTCCAGGACGCCGCAGATAGTTCCACCCCAGAAAATCCCCCTCACCAAGCCAGTCATTTCTCGCTCAATCGCCTCCGGTGTTCCTGAGAGAGTCTAATTGAGCGAAGGGGAATATTTGGAACTCACCTTTGGAGTCCGCACCGGCACAAACATGCTTTCATGCTGAAAGCCAAAGGGCGGCGCCACCGCCGCCCTCAGACTCGAAATCGTCTTTTAATTAGCGCCACCAGCCGCCTTCGGCCCGGTCGTGCCGTATGTCACGGTCGTCGCGGTAAACATCGTTGTAATCACGGTTCACGTCGCGATATTCCCTGCGGAGTTCAGCGCGTTCATGCTCTGCGCCGGCGTAGTTGCCTTCGCGAAGGTCCCGACGCAACTCCCAGCGGTCGTGCTCAATCTTTGCCCGATCGCGCTGAATGTCGCGATAATCCGCGTTGCGATCTGCGTAATCGTGACGCACGTCGCGTCGCTCGCGCCAGCCATCCTGCGCCAGCAGACTTCCCGTCCCCAGTACACCCAGCAATACGATTCCGAATAATTTTGTTTTCACCTGAATTCCCTCCTGCTTTCCATGCTGTGGGTACAAACACCAGCAGCAGGAGGAGTCGCGTTAAGAATTGAAAAGGCCAGGCTGGTCAGCCTTTTACGCAGCTTCGCTGTGACCCTCGCACTTCAGCACACCCAGGAATTTGATATAGGGGCCGACGAGTACGCGATACTGGCACGCCATGATCCTGGAGATCTGGTGGAGGTGCGTGAGGTCGTGCGCTGCCCAGGTGGACAGTAATTGCAATAACGTAACCGGACCGAAGACAGGGTGCCGTCCGCGTCGATCGAGGTCTTCGGGCTTCAGGTTCAAAGACTGGAGCTGCACAAGTGTTGAGTGTCGCGCTGCTGCAAATTCATCGAGCAATTGATCAAGCGATTTCGCAGGAACGTCGGACGCAAATGCGGTTCGGTTCAGCGGAGTGAACATCTGCGACTCGCCTTTCTCCAGGATCATCTTTGTCCGTGTGATCCAGTTGTCGTGCTCGCTGTGAATCAGATGGCCGATCACGTCGCAAACTGTCCAGGTATCGTCCCCTTCATTGCGTCGTGTCCAGCTTTCAGGGAGTCCTCGCAAGAGTGCGTTTAGTCCGGCGGGCGTGTGGGAGAGAAGAGCAATCGTGTCCTGAAGGTTGTGTTCCATAAAGCCTCACAGATGAAAACTCTCGATTGTAATTCCTGCCGGGCGAGAACGGCGGCAAGGTGCGGCGCAATTCGCTCTCTGCGCGGGCGTAAAATGCTCTGCTGATCATTCAGGAGACACTATGACCACCGCTATGCCTCCGTACATCGAATGCGAGCAGATCCATGCCGGGTTGGCTGTAAGCGATCTTTCAGCGGCGATTGATTTCTACACTACAAAGCTCGGCTTCAAGCTTGGATTCACGTGGGGCGACCCCGCGACCTTTGCGGGGCTAAATCTGGGCAAGGTGCAGATGTTCCTGCGGAACGGCGAGCCTGACCCCAAAGGTTGCGTGGTGTATTTTCTGGTGGGCGATGCAGACGTGCTATACGACTTTCATCGCGGCAACGGAGTGGAAATTGCGCAGGAGATCGGCGATCGCGAGTATGGAATCCGCGACTATGTAGTCCGTGACCTGAACGGCTATTACCTGTCGTTTGGCCATCACATCTTCAACGTTGGGCCACCAGTAAAGATTGAGCGCGTTGATGTGCCGGTGCGGCTGGAGAAGCGCCTTGCAGCGCTGCTCCAGGACCTGGCAAAACACAAGCATATGACGGTGAACAGTGTGCTCGAGGAGATGCTGCTCCACACCAATGAAGGCGTGAGCCCGCACACGCAGACCACCGTCCGTTACATCCGCGAGTTGAAGCGAAAGCATGGCATTGATTACGACTGCCATGCCAGCTACCTCTTTGTGGAAGAGTAGTACTGTTTACCGCGGCACCTCCAGTTTCTGGCGTTTATTGCCGTTCTCGCCAGAGCTGCTGGCCGTCAGCTCCGTAACGCTGTACTTCGGCGCGCTGATGTAGCCGCGGATGTGGTCCTTCACAATGCTGTTGATGACCAGCTCAATCGGGCGTCCCTGCTCCTCAGCATAAAAAAACACCGGCTGGTAGAGGTTCACGTGCTTCTGCTGCACCTGCGAATCTCCCACGCGGATTTCCAGGTCGGCATACATGTGCTTGGTGTTGGCCTTGCGCAGGCTGATCGAGACTGGCCCGGTGCGCTGGAATTGCTTCGACTTGTCCAGGGCAAACTCAAAATAATTGCGCTCACCCTTCTTCTGCAACGTCACAAGTTCTTCATGGTTGCGCGCAATTCCGCCCTGCAGTTCAGTCCGGGCAGTGGAAAGGTCCTGCCGTGTCGCGTCAATGGCTTTGCCCTGCTCATCGAGTTGTGATTGCATACGCGTGAAACGGACGTCATTCTGGTCATGGCGCGGAGTATGAGCGCGCCGGACTGCGGGCGCGGGATGCGGTTTTGCATGCACCACCGGCGCCGGAGCAGGAGGCTGCGCCAACGAGTCAAGTTTGGTGGAAAGAGCCGCAATCTGCGCGCGAGTATCGTTCAGGGCCGCAACCACCTGGCTGTTTTCTGCGGAGATTTGCTTGACCTGGTAATGCTGGTGGACGGCGTAGCCAAGCAGCCCTGCCACCGCGAGGAAAAGGACAACGAGCACGCCACGCGCACGTGCGGCCCAGATGGGATCAGACATGAGGACACCCCCTGCAAAGATATAGGAGGCGAAGTGGCTGCTGAATCTTGGATGACACTGGCAGAGCTGCTGCTGCCGTCACCTTATGAAATTTTTTTGATCCCAAAAGGGGCAGAGACGCCCGCTGCCGTCTCTGCAACTGCCCAAGTGGCTTGAGTGCCGCTCTCTAAGAGACACTTGCCGGCGTCGGCTTTTCGACTTCCAACCCGGCCTTGTGCCAGGCATCGAAGCCGCCGGCCACGTTGATCACGTTATCCAGTCCGGCTCGCTCCAGCAGACTACAGGCAATTACGCTGCGATATCCTCCCGCGCAATGAACAGCGAGCGGTACTGCGGGATCAACCTCCGGTGGCGAGACTTTGAACCGATCGAGCGGCCACCACGCCGCGCCGGCAACGTGTCCTGCCTGCCACTCGGGCTCGCGGCGGACATCAAGCACCTGAAGATCGCCGTCGTTCATGCGCTTTTCAAGTTCCTGGACCGTAATCTCTTTCAACTTCGCCAATGGGAGGCCAGCCTGCTTCCAGGCGGCTAAGCCGCCTTCCAGAAAACCGCGCAGCTCTTCAATTCCGACGCGAGCAAGACGGGTGCGCGCTTCAGCATATTGCTCAGGGGTGTCCGCGATCAGAACCGGAGCTGCCTTCAGCCCCAGGACGCTGGCGGCCCAGGTGGCGAACTGGCCCGATAATGCAATATTGATGGAACCGGGCACATGCTCAGCGACAAATTCCGCAACAGGTCGTACATCCAATGCGAATACTTCCTGCTGAATCAGCGACCGAAGTTCCGCCGGAGAGATCGGCTTCAGTGGTGGCAAATCGCCAAGCGCGGGCGCACCCTGCCGGTTGATCTGCGCGTCCTGAAAAAAGTATTCCGGACGCGCCGGCAGGTTCGCCGTCATCTGCTGGATGAATTCGTCGCGATTCCTGATCTGGAGTGCGTAATTTGTCAGCCGCTCTGTGCCGACGGTTGAGAATCGCTCCGCCCGCATGTTCCGGCCGCAGAGCGAGCCTGCCCCGTGCGCCGGGTAAACCAGCACATCATCGGGCAGCTTGAGAAGTTTCGAGTTCAGGCTGTCATACAACATCCCCGCGAGTTGCTGCGATGTGAAGCTGGGCGAAAGGTCGGGCCGGCCCACGTCGCCAATGAACAGAGTATCGCCGGTGAGCACCGCCCACGGCTCTGGGCGTTTTTCCTCATCCGTGATCACAAGGCAGAGCGATTCGGGGGTGTGTCCCGGGGTTTCCAGTGCGGCGATCCGTAGCTTGCCTATGCGCAGTTCAAACCCGTCACTCAAGGGAACGTGGGGAAACGCAGCTCCGGCGCGGGCGCCTATATAAATGGTGGCGCCGGTGCGGTGAGCCAGTTCCACGTGACCGGAGACAAAGTCCGCATGCAGGTGGGTCTCAAATATGTGACGGATCTTCAGGCCGTGCTCGGCAGCCGCGTTGAGATAAATCTCAACATCGCGCTGCGGATCGATCACAGCCGCCTCGCCTTCCGATCCAATCATGTACGAGGCGTGTGCCAGACACCCCAGATAGAACTGCTCAAAATACATATCCGTCAGCTTCTCCTTAACAGATTGAGACCTGGAACTGAGCTGTAACACGCATGATAACCCGAAGGCTGATGCTTTCGCTTGTTCGCGTGGGCTGGAAGAGCAAAGGCCCGGCGATCTTCAGTTTCGGGAGACAGCCGGGCCTGGCGATTTACTGGCAGCCGGTAAAGGCCAGAGTCGATGCGCTAACCGCGTTATTTGAGGTCACAACCAGCGGGGTGCTCGTAACGGTCTGGTTGGTCTGCAGATGCGAATTAGGGGCGCAGTCGGGCGTGTTGCCCTGACCGGGAACAAAGGCCAGAGCGTCCATGGTGTAATTTACCGCTCCGGCGGCCGGGACCGCGGGCGTCTGGTTACCGGTGGTCACGAATGCACCAACGCTGGGATTAGCCGCTGGAACTTTCAGCGCGTAGCTCACGCAGTCCGTGTTCGGCGGACAACCAACTCCTGGCGCAGTCACAAGCGTAGCTGTGGCTGACGGGAACTGTGGCAGCGGCGTGGTGATCAGGATGTTGGTCGAGTTCACCGTGATCGGCTGAAGAGCCGAGACCGTGAGATCAGCCACCGTGCCGGCAGCGCCCGTGCTGCTCGTGATCTGGCCATTGATAGTGGCTGGAAGCGCTGCGGCAGTAAGCGGAACGTTGCCAAGAGCATTGCCCGGCTGTACACCGGTGATGACAGTCGCCGCATAGGCCGTGCCGGAGCCGTCGATCGCGCTGATCACCACGTCGTATGTTCCTGCCGGAACAGGGCAGAAGACGAACGCGCCGTTCGCGCCGACCAGAACTTCCATCACGACGCGATCAATACCGGTGGTTGCGTCTCGTTGTTCAAGCGCAGCGATCACTACACCCACGATCGGCTGCTTCGTCACGCTGTCAATCGCCGTACCGTTGACAGAGACCGATGTAAGGCTGACTTCGCCCGCGTGCAGGACCGGCTTCAGACGGAACTGGCCATTGCCCTGACTCACGATCGAGGCGCAGGCATTGAAGTCGATGTTCAGGTCCTTGGTCTGTCCTGCTGCAATGGTAAAGTTCCCACCTGCCAACTGGCCTGAAGGTATCTTGATGCCCGTCTGCGCCTCCGACGAAAGCAGCAGCGGGTGCGGCGTGTTGGTTGCGTCGCTGGTCAGCATCACGCAGTTCGCTGCGCTACCGCATTTGTTCCCTTCCACGGTGGAGTTGTTGGCTAGCAGTATCACCCGCATCTGCTGGTAGGTTCCGGGCTGAATCCCGATTGAACCCAGCGTGGCCAGAAAGCACTGGTTCGTGGCCTGGGCAAAGAGGTCAATCTGCATAGGAGCATTCTTCAGGCCCGGCGTGAGATCAACCCAGCCTGCATCGTTGGGTCCAGCAGTCGCGCTCTGGTGAATCAAGACGTCAGTGATCGTCACATACACATGGCTGAATGGCCCTTGCGGCGCCGCGCACGTCGGCGGGTCGCTTACATGAACGCTGACCGAAGCGGTCCCGGCGGTGGTAGTGGAATTCGAACCGCCGCAGCCTGCGGGCAGAAAAGCAATCACTAAAACGAATATTGCGACAAGAACGAGGAAGACCGGAGTGCGATGCATACAGGATTCCCTTCTGGAGACATCCTGACTGATCTGCTTCTTTACGCGGGAAAAACAGATAGCAGCGGCCAGTACAGCAGGATTCTGCTCGCCTGAATTTTATCAGCGAAATGCGACCAAAAGCGGCGGAATCCATAGGATTTTCTGCGATGTCACCCGTCTCGCGTGACTGTGAAGTGTTTTGCACATCGGATGCCGAGACGCTGAGAGGGGCACGCAGCGTGTGGTACAAATTAGGGCCATGCCAACGAATCGACAATTCCGCCTTGCCGCCCGCCCTGTTGGTCTGCCGAAACGGTCTGACTGGAAGCTCACGGAGGAGCCTGTCCCCGATCCCGCGCCGGGTCAGGTGGTGATCAAGAGCCTCTATATCTCTCTTGACCCTGCGATGCGCGGCTGGATGAATGAGGGCCGCTCCTACATTGAGCCGGTAAAGATCGGTGACGTGATGCGCGCGGGCGCTGTGGGCCGCGTGATTGCTTCGCAGAACCCAGGCTTTGCCGTAGGCGACCACGTCTTCGGCGTGCTGGGCGTGCAGGAATACGCATTGAGCGATGGCAAAGGGTTGAACAAGATTGATCCCAGGCTCGCTCCGCTGCCGGTCTGGCTCGGTGCTCTGGGGATCACTGGTTTGACCGCGTATTTCGGGCTGCTGGAGATCGGGAAGCCCGTTGCAGGCGACACGGTGGTTGTCTCCGGCGCGGCAGGCGCGACAGGAATGGTCGTCGGGCAGATCGCGAAGATTAAGAGCTGCCGTGCTGTCGGAATCGCGGGCGGGAAGGAGAAATGCGACTACGTGGTCCGCGAGCTAGGCTTCGATGCCTGCATCGACTATAAATCGGAAAAGGTGGGTGAAGCTCTCACGCAGCACTGCCCGAAAGGTATCAACGTTTATTTTGACAACGTGGGCGGTGAAATCCTGGATGCCGCTCTGGCGCACCTCGCCCGGAATGCACGTGTGGTAATCTGCGGCGCGATATCCCAATACAACTCGACTGAGGGGATCAAAGGCCCCGCGAACTATCTCTCACTCTTGATCAACAGCGCGCGCATGGAAGGCTTCGTGGTCTTCAATTTCGCTTCGCGATACGCGGAAGGAATTCGCGAGCTCGCTACCTGGTATGGCCAGGGCAAGCTGAAGACGAAAGAGGACGTGGTGGAAGGCTTTGAGACCTTCCCGGACACCCTGCTCAAGCTGTTCCGTGGCGACAATACCGGCAAGTTGATGATCAAAGTCGGGGATTGATCGGATATCGGGGTATCTGGATATCGAAATATCGGCGGGAAATTCCACCGATATTCCGATAAGCGATCTGATCAATGCATTGTCGCCGGATGGCACGTAGTTCCCACCACAGGTGGCACCGGTACTCCCGCAGGAGGCGTGGCCCAGGGCTTCCCGGTGAAATCAAAGAAGTCCAGCAGGTCAGGTTGCGCGGCATCGCGCTTGGTCAGGGCCGGGAGTCCATAACGCAACTCAAGGAAGCGCAATACTGCCGTGTGGTCCATCGCTTTGTGCCCGACGTAGTGACGGCGCGCGAATGGCGAGACAATGAAATTCGGCACACGGAATCCAAGCTGCGCGGCAAAACCGGAAATCGTTGCCGCGTCACCGGCGTGTGTTCCCGGATTTGCCGGACGCAGATCGCACTGGTTGTTGTACACGCCCGGGGTTGCCGGCGGACACGGCAGGAACCCATCGGCATTCACGGCGATAGGGCCGATGTCACCTTCGACGGGCGACAGCGCCGAACTGGTGAACTTGTTGCTCTGGCCCGGCACCGGCGGAACGTGATCGTAAGGTCCGCCTCCCTCGTCAAAGCCGAGGAAGAACACTGAGTCGTTCCACGACGGGCTGGCCATCAGCGCATTTATGATTTTTGCCACCTGCTGCTGGCCACTGAGAATCGACTGGCCTGAGCCCGGATGTTCGTCGCTCACGCCGAAATCAGTTTCCAGATAGCTGAACGCCGGCAGAGTCTTGTTCTGCACGTCATTAAAGTACTGGCTGATGGGCGCAATGTGCGTGCTGTCCACCGTGATGGCTCCCGTGGAACTCACTGAGATGTATTTCCCGCTGTAATTGAAATATTTGAACAGCGTTGACGGGCTGCCGTTCGAATCGGTGTGAGAGTAATAGATCTTCCAGGAAATTCCGTTTTCGTCCAGCAGCTGGAAAATCGTCTTGCTGGTGAGCTGCGGCGCATGATCGTCACTGCCCGGATCGAAGGCGTAGCCCTCGGTGGTGCCGCCTGACATGGAAGCCAGCCGGTTCGGCACCGTCTTGGATGACACTGGTGAGAACCAGCGATCTGAGAGCGCGAACTGAGAAGCCATGAAGTAGTAGTAATTCAGCTCCGGCGTTCCCGCGGTGCTGGTATCTGTGTAATAGGCCATGGCGCGCTCGCCTGTGGTATCGGTGAAGCTGCCGCTGCCCGCCCCGGACTTGGCAAAGTTTTCAGCCGTATGCACGAAGCCATCCATCACAATCGGCCGCGTTGGCGTGAAGTCCCAGCGGCTCACATCGCCGTAGCTCTCCAGCCACGATGAAGTCATGTCATCCAGGCACGAGCTGGTGGTATGGAAGAGGCTGAATGCCGTCCCTTCATCATCGAAATTCACGATGGTCGTGAGCTTGTCATCGATTCCGTCCACGTCATAGACGTGCTGGTCGTCGCCCACGTTCCAGCCGCGCGCGCGCCGATACGGGTTCAGCATGCCGAAATACGTGTCAAAGCTGCGGTTCTCCTGCAGCATGAAAATCACGTGATTCACGGCTGTAATGCCGGAGGGAGTCGGTGTCGGAGTTGGGGTCGGGGATGGCGTTGGAGTCGCGGTTGGGGAAGGCGTGGGCGTTGGAGTCGGCGAGGGTGTTGGCGTCGGAGTGGGTGTTGGAGAAGTG
>JBAIYI010000050.1:0-3286 GCA_037915955.1 Terriglobales bacterium | reverse complement strand
CATTCCACGCGGTAATGGCCGATCGTCGGCTCGGGCAATCCAGCTTGAGCGAATAGCGCGCGCAACTCGTGCTCCGGCAAGGCTCGCACATGAGATGGATCGCGGAGGACTTCTTCTGCATTCAGTGCCGCGGCTTTCTCGGGCGGCGGAGCCATGTCCGCGACCACAACTTTTCCGCCGGTCCGGCACACTCTCTTCATTTCTTTCAGTACCGTCAGCGGTTCCTGAAGATGGTGGAAGACAAAGCGCGAGCTGACAATCGAGAATTCTTCGTTCGCAAAAGGCAGCGCTCGCACGTCGCCCTGCCGCCAGTCGAGATTGGTGAGCCCCTGTTCCTGCTGCGTTTTTCGTGCCTGATTGAGCATCGCAGGCGTGAGGTCGATTCCGGTGGCCTGTCGCGCAACCCGGGCGAAGGCGCAGGCCAGAAGCCCCGGACCGCAACCCACGTCGAGTACCGTATCGTCCGCGCCTGCGCCTGAAGATTGCACGATGAAGTTCAGCGCTTCTTGATTGCTTACGCTGGGCGACTGCGAAAAGGGAACCGCCTGGCGGGTGAACTGGTCGAGGATGCGGGAGTTGTGCGAAGCCATTCTCACGCCTCCAGTTTCGGGCGTCGCGCGTGCCATGGAGTTTGTTGTTCATAGGCATGCGCCAGTTGCAATACTTTTTCTTCCGCCCAGGGCGCACCGGTGATCTGCATTCCAATGGGCAGGTCGTTTTTGGTAAAGCCGCACGGAACAGAGATGGTGGGCAGGCCAAGAATGTTGAAGGGCCGGGTATTGCGCAGCATCAGGATCTCGCGGGTGCGCAGATTGTCCATGTCCGCCAATAATTCGGTAATGGTGGCCGGCGGTACTGGAGTAGTAGGTGTGATCAGCAAGTCCACTTCCTCGAAAACCTTGTGGATCATGTGCCGGTACTGGTCCACCTTGCGCCGGGCTTCAATGTAGGCGGGCGTGGTGACGTCTTCGCCGCCGCGGATGCGCTTCAGGGTCTCCGGCTGATAAAGCTCGGGGCTTTTCTTGATGTTCGCAGCGTGATAGGCGTAGGCCTCTGCGCGGAGAATCGTCGTGTCATTGCTGGCCGGCAATTCGATGTCGCGCACGCTCGCCGCAAGCTTCCCAATATCCGCGATTGCGGTTTGCAACGCACGCTCGATTTCCGGGTTCAGCGCTTCGTAGAAGTAAGCGCGAGGTACTCCCACGCGCGGCCGCTCTTTCCGGGTGAGCGCAGCCGCATAGTTGGGAACCGGCACATCAGCACAGTTCGAATCCTGGGGATCGTAGCCGGCAAGCACCTGGAGCATGGCTGCCGCATCGGCCACGCTTCGGGTCATGGGACCCGCGTGATCGTAGAGCCAGGAAAGCGGGATCACTCCACGCGTGCTTACCCGGCCGTAAGTGGCCTTGAATCCAACCGTTCCGCAATACGCGGAAGGCTCGCGAATGGAGCCGCCTGTGTCGGAACCCAGTGCGCCATAGCAAAGACCTGCCGCGACTGCCGCAGCTGAACCACCGGAAGAGCCTCCGGGAATGTGGTCGATCGACCAGGGATTATGCACCGGCCCAAAGTAGCTGATTACCGAGCTCCCGCCGTAGGCGAACTCGTGCATATTCAGCTTGCCCAGGAACACGGCTCCGGCATTCTTCAGCCGACGGGTAGCCTCGCTGTCCTCGGTTGGGATACGGTCCTTGAACAAGGCGCTGGCAGCCGTCGTACGTACGCCGGCGGGGTCAAACAGATCTTTGAGGGCGATCGGGATTCCGTGCAGGGGCCCGCGCCATTGGCCCTTCTGGATCGCGGCTTCCGCTTCACGTGCTTGTTGGAGCGCCGGTTCAGCCGTTACCGAGATGAATGCATTGAGCCTGGGATTCAGGCGCTCAATCCGCTGCAGGCATATTTGGGTAAGCTCGACAGGAGAGATCTTCCTGCTCCGCACCAGTTGAGCAGCTTCGGTCAACGTGAGCCACTCGGTACCAGTCGTGGAAGGCTTCGTGGGTGCCTGTTCGGCGATCAGGGTGTCGGTTCCAAGGCCGCTCGCCATCGCGACCGCAGTCGCAGATAGGTTCCTGACGAATGTTCTTCGAGACCATTCGGAGCCATTACTTTCGGGCATGCGGGGGATTATACGGCAGCTACCACGGCCTGCAACGGGCGGAGAAGGGAGTCCTTCCCATCGCCGATGCATCCAATTAAAATAAGAGGAGTCATGAGCGATCACCTAGTTAATCCAGACGTTGAGCGCGAAATGCACACAAAGCGCTACGAAAACACCACCGGCAACACGGCTGCGGACAGTGCCCGCCACATGCGGGAAGTGCTGTTCGGCAACGAGCAGCCCCAGGGCGTGATCCTGACCAGCCTGGACAACGTGGTGAACTGGATGCGCAAGAGCTCGATTTGGCCCATGACCTTCGGCCTGGCTTGCTGCGCCATTGAAATGATGGCGATGGGCGCCTCCCGGTTCGATATCGCACGGTTTGGCGCCGAGGTTTTCCGGCCCTCACCCCGGCAGTCTGACCTGATGATCATTGCCGGCCGTGTTTCCCAGAAAATGGCGCCGGTCATCCGGCAGCTCTGGGAGCAGATGCCCGAGCCCAAGTGGGTGATCTCCATGGGCGCCTGCGCCACCTCCGGCGGCGTGTTCAACAACTACGCGCTGGTCCAGGGTGTGAACCAGGTGATCCCGGTCGATATTTACGTCCCCGGCTGCCCGCCGCGTCCGGAGCAGCTCATCTATGCCATCACGCTGCTGCAGGAGAAGATCCAGAAAGAACGGGGATCGTTCAAGCGGGCGTTGAATCTGGCATAGTCCCTGAAAAGCGAACCACAAAGGAACACAAAGGTTTATTCGTCGCAACTGCAACCTGTTGACGAAACATATGTTTTTGGCCTTCCCAGAAGACCCCTGTTGCGGACCGCACTTTATTCCTTTTACTCCTTATTCCTTTTACTCCTTGCTTCCCTTTGTGTTCCTTCGTGTCCTTCGTGGTTAACTCCTGAAACCTCAGGCAGCAGCACAGCCCTAACCCGCATCCGAATACCCTGACGAGCAGGTCCCCTGATGCTGAAGGTAAAGTCTGTCCTTTTCATTTTCATTCTGACGCTTGGCTTCGCGGCGGCGCACGCCGGCAAACTCCGGCAGGTTGCCATGGTGGACCTCCCCGGCGAGCCCGGATTCAATGAAGTGGCTTTCGCCAACGGCCAGGTGGTGATTAGCCGCCCGGCCACCAACACCATTGAGATCTTCAGTCCGGTTAAGCGCCGTGTAGTGGCGCGCATTTCC
>JBAIYI010000182.1:0-3320 GCA_037915955.1 Terriglobales bacterium | reverse complement strand
AAATAGCGCTCAGCCAGATCGAAGTCGTGCGAAGCGAGAAAGATGTTAGCGGCTTCCACCAGATTGTCGGTGGTGACGGGCGATGCCTCGCCGATCCGCGATTCAGCAAACGCGAGGCTGACTTCCTGCTTTGCATCGTTAAACTTGCCTTCGCTGGCGAAGAGCTTGGCAAACTCAAGCCGCACATCCACTCGGTTGGCGTCCGGCGCGTCGAGAGCACGTGAGAAGCGGTCATTCGCTGCGTTACGATCGCCAAGCTCCAGCAGGGCTTCACCAGTTGCGAGGAGCACGGCTGCCTGATCGGAGCCGGCTTTCTCGGCGGCATTGATGTACTTGAAAGTTTCGTCGCGGCGTCCCATGTGGGCATTGGCTGCCGCGATGCTGGCATAGAGATACGGATCATCCGGTGAGAGCTGCAGAGCGGTGTTCCACTCCCTGATCGCCTGGTTGTAGCGACGCCCGTGATAGAGCGTGTCAGCAAGCGCTTCATGCAGCTTCAGATCGTCAGGAGAGAACTTGAGTGCCGCGCGAAACTCCGTCTCCGCTTTGTCCAGCACGCGCATCTGGCGGTAAGCGCTGGCGCGAACCAGGTGAACGGCTCCGATGTCGCCCATCTGCTTCTCCGCCTTGTTCACCTCATCGAGGGCCTCACGCGAGCGGTGCAATTGAAGGTAAGAGAACGCCAGGCCGAGCCGGGCAACACCGTCGTTCGGGTTCGCTTTGAGCGCAGGCTCAAAGTCGGCAATGGCCTTCTGCGCGTCCTGCATGTCATTGCGGACATAGCCGCGTGCCACCAGGGCAGCCACCAGCGAGGGATCCTTCTCTACTACGCGCGTGAAATCATCGATCGCCTGATCCAGCAGCTGGTTCTGGCGATGTACGTGTCCGGCGAGCAGCGGGAAATTCGGCTCTTTGGGGAGAATGCGCTCATAGCGGCTCACCAGTGAGAGCACGTCATCATAGCGGCCCAGGTTGTAGAGGTCGTAGGCAAGGTAGACCGCCGCATCGCGGTCTTTCGGCATCTTCACCACCGCCTGTTGCCCGTAGCGCGCTGACTCAAGGTAGCGGGCCTTGTGGAACAGGTAGCGCTCGTTCTCGCGCATGACGCGCGGATCGTTCTTCATGGTTCCGGTTGCGCGCGCCACCCACTTGCCCGCGAGGTCGATCTGATGTGCGTCGATCGCGGCGTTTGAACCACCAACGATGATCTGCGGATTCGTAGGAGCAATCTTGTACGCCTTCTCATAACTATCCTCGGCTTTGGCGTACTGTTTCGTATTGGTGTAAAGATCGCCCAAGGCCACGTAGGGCACGTAGTCGCCCGGATAGGCTTGCGCCATGCGGGTGAAGAAGCGTTCCGCGGCCTGGTTGTCACCCAGATCGCGCGAGAGGTAGCCCATGGCTTCCAATGCGTACCGGTTGTTCTCGTCATGCTGGAGCAGCGTGGCATACATGCGCTGCGCGTCGGCCTTGCGCCCGGCCTTCCACAGGATGCTGCCGTACTGCAGCATGACGTTGGCATTGTTCGGATCAAGATTCAGCGCTTCTTTGAGGTCAGCCTCGGCGCCGCCAAAGTCATTGCCCAGACCTTTGATCGCCGCCCGCAACCGCAGATACTCGACCCGATCCGGCCCCTGCACCTGCATTCCCGCTAACTGCTGCTGCGCGATGGCGATCTGCTGGTTGGCCGAGCGGTCATCGTCCAAAGCCTTATATGTATCAATCAGGTTCAGGCGAAGCTGCGTTGGGTAGAGCAGCCCTTCGGCCGGACCTTCGGGCATCGCGGCCAATGCAGCCAGGTACTCTTTAACTGCATCATTGTCGCGCCGCTCCAGCTTGGCCAGGTCTCCGCGAATGGCGTGCAGGCGGTAGTAATTTGGATCGATCTGTTCCGCGCGGGCCAGGTAAGTCCGCGTCTTGTCCAGATTCCCGATTCGCATCTGTGCTGCCGCAGCTGAAAGCTGCACATTCGCTGACTTAGGCGACATCTCTGCCGCCTTGTCATAGGCCGCCGCGGATTCCTTCTTCATTCCCGCGAGTTCGTAGGTGTAGCCCAGCTCGGACATGATGTCGGCGGTCTGATGCGGCGCCCTGTTCAGGTACTCGATCGCCTTCTTGTAGTCGTGGGCCTCGCGATAATACTGGCCCACGGCCCGATATACGTCGGTGTTTTTCGGGGCACGAGTGAGGGCCCGATCGAGGAACGCTTTCGCTTTGTCTGGCTGTTTCTGCTTCATGTAGGCAGAGGCCAGCAGCAGCTCGGTGTGGGAAGCGGGCTGTATGCCCTCCGATCTGTCCAGCAGATTCGTGGCCTGGCGCAGGTCGCCCGACTGCATGAAGAGCTCGCCCGCCATGGCCAGATCATTGGCCCGGCGGGGGTTGGCTGCAATCACCTGGAGCAGCAGCTTCTTGGCTTCATCCGCCTTCCCCATCCGCATATACGTCTGGGCTTTGCCGGAGAGTCCTTCCACTGAGTTGGGCGCGCGCTGCAGCCCTTTATCAAAGGCGCTTAGGGAGAGCGAGTCATTGCCTGCCAGCCGCGCCGCGTATCCCAAGAGGAACCAGTTTCGCGGATCGTTAGGCGCGGCCTGCGTTACCCGCTGGGCATAGCTCATGGCCGCCGCAGTGTTGCCCTTCTTCAGGGCCTCTTCCACTGCCCGGGCGTTGCGGCCCACTTCAATGCTGCTTCCCCAACCTAGGCCACCTGAGGCAGACGGTTCCTGGGGCGCACCTGACGACTGCTGCTTGCCACCCTTCTTGCTCGACTGTTTCTTCTGGTTCTGCGCGGGCTGCGAGCCGTTGATTTCAAACGTCTGCGCAGCTCCGAGTCCGGCAAGCGACAGGGAGATGAGGAAAACCAGACTCAGGGAATATCTCTTCACGGGACCACCAATCAAGGTTTTTGATCACTGTGCGGAGTGCCGCGGCACCGCCGCCGATTATTCCGGGTAATTAGAGACCAGCGCCGTTTCCAGGGGACCCCAGGCACGCGCGGGGGATGGCGCTGAGGTTTCGGCTACAGCAGCTCTGATCTCATCTGAATCGAGATGCTGATTCTGCTCTCCGGGATTGCTGGACTGGCGTGATTCTTCCCCCATGTGGAATCGGAATACCACAAGGCAAACCCTTCTCGCCTTTTTGAATCGAAACAGTGCTGAAAGCAAAACTGCTGCTGAATCATTTTCCGTTCTCATGTAGTTGCTTACCGCGGAGGTCTTTCATGAGTTCCCCATCCATGGCCGCCGGCAGGGAAGTTCCGATGCTGGGCCGCACGATCCCCCTGAGCTGGATCATGCTGCTGGCGCTGCTGGTGCATGGCC
>JBAIYI010000354.1:0-2926 GCA_037915955.1 Terriglobales bacterium | reverse complement strand
TGCTCCTTTTTGAAGCTCTCGCGGAAGACCACCGAGAACAGCCCTGACGAGCCTGTAAAGTCGCGTTTCCACAGCTCATGTCCCGGACATGACGGCAGCGCCGGATGCAGCACGCGTTCAATCTCCGGCCGCGTGCTCAGCCATTGCGCCACTTCCAGCGTGGACTGTTCAATGTGCTTCAGCCGCACGGCCAGCGTCTTCATCCCGCGCAACGCGAGGGAGCAATCATCCGGTGATGCGGCGCTGCCCACCACCTGATAGGTCTCTCCAATGCGCTCAAACAGTTTGGCATCGCTCACCGTTACTGCACCCAGCAGCAGATCGCTGTGTCCGCCAACATATTTGGTCAGCGCCTGCAATGAGACATCAACTCCATGGGCAAAGCCGTCAAAGTAAATTCCTGAAGCCCAGGTATTGTCCAGCACCACCAGCGCGCCGTGCCGGTGGGCTGCTGCTGCAATCGCGGGAACGTCCTGCACTTCCATGGTGATTGAGCCGGGGTTCTCGCACCAGACAACCCGCGTGTTCGGCCGGAATAGCTTCTCAATGCCGGCTCCCGTATCCGGCGGATAGTAACTCACCTCTACGCCGAACCGCCGCAACACGTCATTGGCGAACTTCCGGTTCGGGCCGTAAATGTTTTCCGGGATCAGCACGTGGTCGCCGGCGTTGGTCAGCGCCAGGTGCACCAGTGAGATCGCACCCTGCCCACCCGGCGTGATGAATGTGCGGTAGCCGCGTTCCAGCTCGCAGACTTTCGCCGCCAGCTCAAGAGTTGTGGGAGTGCCGTAGAGGCCGTAGGTATAGCCGTGCTCGTAATGGTTCCAGTGCTCGTCAGCGTCCCCCGCTTTCTCAAACAGTATGGTTGATCCGCGATACACCGGCGTCGCTAGTGAGCGAAACCCCTGTGGAACTTCTGCGTCCGATTGGATCAGCTTGGTCTTCCAGTCTTTCGACATATTCCCTTTCCAATGACGGCGACGTCGGCAATTCCAAACGACGCGCGATGTCGGCGATCTCTATCCCGCCGCCTTTTCCCCGGCCGGCTTTTTCGCCTTTGGTCCCTGCCACAGCTCTCCGCTCACTCGTCGTTCCGTGAGCAGCGCTGCCGAGACGGCAGTCTCCCCAGTCTGGATAAAGCGTTCATGGTTCTCCGCCAGATCGTCCGGTACATAGCGGTAATTCACCATCACTCCAAACGACTCGCGCACCCCATAAGGTCGGTGGTTGGCAAACAGATCCACAGCCTCCAGCCGAGCACCGTTGGAAAAGTGAAAATTCGCCACCGCATCCACCGGCCTGCCATTGCGTTTCATGTGCGTGAGATAGGCAACGGCCATCCGGCGCAGCGGGGCCGTGAGTCCCTGCTGGTGTGCCGCCGGCTCTTTGAGCAGCTGAATAACTGCCTCCACGGGGTCAGCAAGTCCGGCCTCTGCGGTCAAATCAGCAGCAAACTCTTTCATCAGTCGCGCCAGCCGCTCGCGGGTAAAGCCGTCGGGGTTTTCCTGCGCTATTACCGCCCGGGCAAAACCGGGGAGCGGAGAAAGCGTGCTGTAAACCCGGATTCGTGGCAGCTCTGCTCGAAGTTCATCCACTACCTGCTTGATCAGGAAATTGCCGAACGGAATCCCGCGCAGCCCTTCCAGGCAGTTATTGATGGAATAAAAGATTGCCGTGTCCGCCTCGTCGGCCGGCAGCACCGGTGCATGGATATCGAGCAGCGGCTCAATCGTCTTTGCCAGACCGCGCGTCAGCGCCACCTCCACAAAGATCACCGGCTCGCCCGGCAGTGATGGATGAAAAAACGCGAAGCAGCGCCGGTCCGCCTCCAGCCGCCGGTGCAGGTCGGGCCAGCCGTTGATTTCATGTACCGACTCGTACTGGATCAGCTTTTCCAGCGTGATTGCCGGCGTCTGCCAGTTGATCCGCTCCAGCCGGAGAAAGCCGCGGTTGAACCATGAGCGGAAAAGATGTTTCAGGTCAGAATCCACCACCGTAAGGTCGGAGTGCCCGGGCAGCAGATGTTGCAGATCGCGCCGCAGGCGCACCAGCGTTTCTGTTCCTGAAGGCCCGGTGTTGATGCGCCGGAAGAGCTCCTGCCGTGGCGGTTCAGCCGCTATCGCCAGTGCTGCCTCATTCACCGGCGTGGCCCCACGGCTATAGTTCTCCACTGCCCGCTGGATTGCCTGTCTGTCCGGGCCAAAGTCGTCTGCCAGCGTCTGGAAGAATTTCAGCTGCTGGTCGCTCTCCATGTTGTTGTACTGCTCAATAATGAGCTGCGCCAGCACGGTCTGTGAAGCCTCGCCGCGCTGCGAAAGGAGTTCGCGGCAGAGCAGCTGCATGTTAGGGCCGCGCTCGCCGCGCAGCCGTTGCAGAAGGTTATTCAGGAATTCAGGCATGGTGTCCAGGAGCCGGTCGCGATCGCAACCGGCATTCACCTAGTCTACCTTCCGCCCCGGCACGTCGTGCCCGTTCTGGTGCAGCACCAACTGCTTCACTTTGCCATCGGGTCCTTTCTCGAAGGTGATCTGAGCGTCCACGATCTTCCAGAAAAAGTCCGTCTCACTCTCCGGAAAAATCTGGAATTGCGGCTGGTTCGTGAGTTGGGCGTATAAGCCGTCGGGCTTGTGGGTTATCTCCATCACCGCTCCCGGCGCCAGCTCATAATGGCCCACGTAAGCGTCAAACAGCTTTGCGTCAACCTTTACCTCTTCGTGCTTCTTTGGTACAGAGAGCTTGGCCAGCTGAACCTGCGGGTCGAGGATGTGGCGTCCAATGTCGTCAATGTCGTTTTGCGAATTGGAAAGCACCACCACGCCAATCTTCTTAGCCGGATCAAAGCCCATGAACGAGTGGTAGCCGCCCGTGCCGCCGTTGTGCCATATCGCCTCGTTGCCGTTTGTCTTCAAAATGTGCCAGGCCAGCG
>JBAIYI010000584.1:0-4959 GCA_037915955.1 Terriglobales bacterium | reverse complement strand
CAATATCACTGGGCCATATGCGTTTAAGGACACTCCCGTTGATCCCAGCTATCAGGTTACCGTCACAAATACTTCCCTGAGCACAGTCTTCAATCTTTCCCTTGCCAATACGCTGAGCCAGACCGACGGTTCCTACCTGATCGCGGCGCAGCCTTCGCAGGGATCATGCGACTCTGGCGGCCAGGGGATCACGGTGCTCAACTGCGCCATCGGCAATCTGGATCCCGGCGCCACCGTAACCGTAGACGTCGCGGCCCAATTGGTGAGTGGCACGATTACACTGTCCTCAACAGTTTCTGGCATTGATATCAATGCGGCATCGTTTTCCGCGGGACCCGCCCAGCGGACGACGGTACATGGAAATCCACCGGCCGGCACACCGGTGGTTTCCATTTCTCTTTCCGCCAATCCCACTCCCAAGGACGTGGTTGGCGGTCGTACTGGAACCCTGAACTGGACCCTCCAGAATTCAACCGGCGTGCGCGCAAACAAGATGGTGTTTGCCATGGTGATGGACAGCCGGTTCCGCGTGAGTTCCTCCGTGGTAACAGGCTCCAACAGCAGCGATCCGGTCTCATGCGGCGCGCCCGTACCGGGTGATTCCGGCACCAACGTGGTCTTCTGCAATATCGATTACCTGGGTGGATCTTCGAGCGGCAGCGGAGGCAGCACGACCGTAACTCAGCTCACCGTGACGGTGAACTATACGTCGCCGGTGGTCTCTGCACAAACGACGCTGACGGCCACCGGTTATGTCAGCTTTGATGGCAGTGACAATTCAAACCCGATCGCTATCGGACAAGTACGCGTGAAGTAAAACGAAACGGCCGAGCTCTCAGGCTCGGCCGTTTTGCATCTCCGTAAATTTCACTTCATTTCGGCGCTGCCGGTGTTTGCGATGACTGACTGGGCGGCAGGACCATTTGTGTTCCGGTGTGGCCAGTCGGGACGCTCCCCGGCAGGACGCGCGGATTCGCCATGAACGGCATTTTGGGATTGAAAAACTCCTCGTTGAAGTCTGCCTTGATCCCGCCTGTGGCAGCTTTCAAGGCATGGTCAATGTTCTTTTCTGAAAGCTCTTTCACAATCTGGTTTCTGGCCTGGTCTACGGTGAGCGTGTTGCGGCTCTTGAGCTTATAGATGGTGAAGCCGGAAAGCTCAACTTCAACCTTCGTCACCTCACCGGGCTTGAGCGCGTTCACATCCTGCTGAGCGCCTGTCTGGGCGATTTTATAGTTGGGCGGCAGATCGGTTTGCGGCGGCATCGTCTGCAAAGCCAGCTCTTTGTACGCCTCTGCCTGAAGCGCACTGATGTCCTCACCATGGGCAGCTCGCTCGCGGATCGCATCGGCAACCTGGCGGGCTCTCTTCTCAAATTCGCCGGGTCTATCCTGCGGCCGCTTGGGGTTCACGCGCGGGATCAGGATGCGTTCGATCTTCACCTGATCAAATCTGGCGAGGTTGTCTTTGTAGTACTGCTCGATTTCCTGCTGCGAGGGGTTGCCGTATTTCTCCTGAAGGTAGCGGTGATAAGCGTCCGCCAGGGAGCGGTTGCGCGCCACCTTCATGATTTCCTGGAAGCGAGGGTCTTTATCCACGCCCGCTTCCTCTGCGGCTTCCGCCAGCGCCATCACATTGATGTAACCCGAAGCAAGGTTTCGCTGCGCCGCGGGTGTGTAAGTCTGGTTGGTCACATTGATGGACGCGATAAAACTTTCAAACTGAGATCGCGTAAGCACAGTGGTGCAGTCTTCTTTCTTTGCCGGCGTTCCACTTGGGCCTGCCGGACAGAGACCGTGAACTGTGACCACCGGCGCGTCGGCTGCCACCGTGGTGGGCGGGACAGGCATCGGGCGCGTCGCAGATGCCGTGGACGGCTGCGGGCTGCTCGGCTTCGGTTGGGCCAACAATAAAGACGTAGCTGATAACAGACAGGTCAGGGCAACAGAACGCATCATTGTGGAAGCTATTCCTCGACTGGGGTGAACCTAAGTTGATAGAGCTCTGGAATGATGGCTCATAGTACCATACGTTTTCCCCAGGTTGGGGTGCCGAGAGTACCGTTACTTGTGGACTTTCACACGCAGAAGCCGCTAAGGCAAAAACCCGATGCAGATATCGGCCGCTGTCTGCGTTCATAGACTTGGCGGCAGGGCTTCTGCAGTCACCGCCAGTGCCCAACAACGCTTTTTCGTAACAAGAAAAGAGATGTCCGATTCGGAGGCAATCCAAGGTGAAATTGTTTTTGCGCGTACTCCTTCCAGCAGTCCTGTTCTCTCATATGGCAGTGGCCCAGCAGCAGACGCGGCTTGTTTATCTGGTCCGCCATGCCGAAGCCACCTCAACTGCGCCCGACGCGCCGCTCACTCCGGCTGGTGAAAAGCGGGCCGACTGCCTGGCCCGGACGATGAAGGAAGCCGGCATCCGGCAAATCTATGTGACCGATGCCAAGCGGACACAACAGACCGCCGCACCGCTGGCCAAGGCGCTCAACATCACGCCTAAAATCATTGCGGCAAAGGACCCCAACCAGCTGGTTCAAGACCTGCTCTATGCCGGAGGTGGCAACATCCTGGTGGTCGGGCATAGTGACACGCTGCCGTTCGTCGTGGGTCGCCTGCAAGCGGGAACCGTGACGATTGGTGAGAATGACTTCGATCGCCTGTTCGTGACCACGGTAATCGAGGGTGGTACGACACACGTCTCCACGCTGAAGTATTGCGAATGCGGTGCAACCGCTGGGGCGACGGCTACTCCTACACCGTCCACCAAGACGGGAAAGAAGGAGCCGACGAAAAAGAAGTAACGCAGCCCCGACGTTCGACGCGAGTCAGGCGCGCTGGCGGCGTGAGCGTCGCGCGCTTCCGCTCGATTTCTCAGAGGCGCGGCGGCGAGCCAGATTTGCCTTGGCCGGCTTCACAGCAAGTGGCTTCTGCTTTATCTCGGCTGCCGCCGCCTGGGTCTCTGATAACTTCAAGCTTTCCAGTGCATCCAGCTTTGGCAGCTTCTGTTTCAGGTTGAGCACCGGTTCAAACAGATCACCCAGTTTCTCCACGCGTGCGAGGGTCTGATCAGAGGTGAATACCAGCAGCTCCGGATCCTCCTTCTTGAGACACGTCTCCACTTCCTTCCACGTGACCGGAGTGGAGACGGTGGGCCGCTCTTTAGCGCGAAGAGAATAAACGGAGACCGTGGTCTTGTAATCGTCGTTCTGGCTCCAGTCCACAAAGACTTTGTTCACGCGCAAGCTCTTCTTCATGTCAGAGACCACGCAATCCGGATGACGCGATTCGAGCAAGCGCGCGATGGCTTTGGCGAAGGGCTTGGTTTCGTCGTACGTAACGTCGCTGTTGAGCGGCACGTAAACCTGGAGTCCTTTGGAACCGGAGGTCTTGGGAAAGGACTCGAGTCCGAAGTCAGCAAAGATGTCGTGCACCCACAGACCTACCTGACAACACTGCACGATGTTGGCCGGCGGACCGGGATCGAGATCGAATGCGATTACTGTGGGCCGCTGCATCTCTGGCGCGCGCGAAAGCGATGTGTGCAGTTCCAGATCAGCCAGATTGGCCAGCCAGACCAGGGTAGGCAGGTCGGCAACCACGCAGTAGTCCATCCAGCGGTTGTTCCCTTCGCTCCAGATTTTGGCGGTCTTCATCCATTTGGGGCGGAATGCAGGGCAATTCTTCTCGTAGAAATGCATGCCCTCCACGCCGTTGGGATAGCGTTTAAGCGTGAGCGGCCGGCCGGCAAGGTGCGGCAGCAGCACAGGTGCAATGCGGATGTAGTAGTCGATCACCTGGCCCTTGGTGAAGCCAGCCTGCGGATAAAGCACCTTATCCAGATTGGAAAGCTTGATCTCCCGCCCTTCTACTTCCACCACGGATTCCTGCCTGGCCACAGCGCCTCCTCTCAGTTTTGGATGCTGCAGAGATATCTGATGTGCAGCCGTTCTGCAAGCTGCAGCATTTTCGCTTGTCTCTCAACAACAGCAAAGCCGGGAGCGGCCATCTAATGGGGGTGCCTATGGACCAGGAAAAGCCACTTCCGGTGAGTTCCTCAAAGCCGCCACAGTTCCCGGCCGAGCAGGAGAATCTTTTTCGCGAGGTAATGCAGCTCATGGAACGGGAGCGTGTGCCGGTGGTGATCTCCGGCGCGTTTGCCCTGCATGAGCATACCGGAATCTGGCGCGACACCAAGGACCTGGACATGTTCCTGCCGGCGGAAGAGGTATGCCGCGCTTTGAAAGCTCTGCAAAACGACGGCTTTGAGACTGAGGTCACCGATCCAGTGTGGCTGGCAAAGGCGCGCCGCTGCGGCTACTTTGTGGACCTGATTACCGGAATGAGCAATGGCGTAGTCCGGGTGGATTATTCGTGGATTCGCCGGGCAAGCCGGGCGCACATTTTTGGCCTTTCGGCGAGAGTGCTGGCGCCGGAAGAGCTGATCGCCTCCAAAGTTTTCGTTACCCGGCGCGAACGCTTCGATGGGGCCGACATCTGCCATGTGATCTATGGGACGCGCGGCAACTTCGATTGGAAGCGGCTGATGGCGCTCATGGGCGAGCACTGGCAGATGCTGTTGTGGTGCCTGGTCCTCTATCAGTACATCTATCCAGCGCATTCCCACTTTGTACCGCAGGAGATCTGGACGGAGTTGCTGCAGCGCTTCCAGATTGAGCTAAAGCATCCAAATCATGGGGCGGAATTTCGCGGAAGTCTGATCGACGAGAAGATGTTCGCCATCGACGTTGCCGAATGGGGCCTGCGCGACGTGATGGACGAATACCGCAACAAAGCGGTCATCATAGATCCCAAAAAGGCAGCGTAAAGTTATGCGTATTGCTGCAACCGCCGATATTCACTTCTCTCCGCAGAGCTATGACCGGCTGCGCGAGCCGCTGTCCCGTGTGCGCGAGGACGCAGACATCCTGGTTATCGCCGGCGACCTGACCAATTA
>JBAIYI010000163.1:0-2752 GCA_037915955.1 Terriglobales bacterium | reverse complement strand
AGGTCCGGATCGCGCCGGGCATCACCAGGATGACGCCGCTCGATTTTGTAGCTTATCCGTGGTCGCACAGCCTGCTGATGGATGTGATCTGGGGACTGGCCTTCGCGGGCGTCTATTTCGCTTTGCGCAAATACAAGGCGGGCGCGTGGGTGGTAGCGCTGGGCGTAGTGAGCCATTGGGTTCTGGACTGGTGGTCGCATCGGCCGGACATGCCGCTGACGCCATGGTCGCAACAGAAATACGGGCTGGGATTGTGGGACTCTGTGGGCGGGACGCTGACGGCCGAGCTGATCCTCTTCTTCGGTGGATTATTTATTTACTTGTCCGCGACCAGGTCACGCGATCGAATAGGTAACGTGGCGCTCTGGAGCCTGGTTGCTCTGCTGACTCTGGTCTGGTTCGGGTCCGTGTTCGGTCCGCCACCGCCCTCGGTTGGAGCTCTTGCGGCAAGCGCGTTTGCGCTCTGGGTGGTAGTGGCGTGGGCGTATTGGATTGATTGGCACCGTGAGGTCAGGGTTGCGAGTGACTCTTCCGCGACCGCGGCATCGCGTTGATTTGTAGCCAAGCTGGCGGGCATTGAGTAAAATCCCGGCCATGATCTCTCGTCGCTCATTTTTCAAGGCGGCCGCTGTAGGTGCGGCTGCGGCTTCCCTCAACCTTCCTGGCGCCGAACTGCTGAGCTGGGCCGAGCCTCCGCGTGAGACCGGCCCCGGCGGGCCTATCCTGCTGAACAGCAATGAGAATCCGTATGGGCCGTTTCCCAGCGTGGTCGGGATGCCGAATCCATTTCTGAATGCGAACCGGTATCCGGACTCGAGCTATGAAGCGCTGGTCAGCCGGCTGGCGAAGATGCACAAGGTCACGCCGGAGCACATTCTGGTGGGCTGCGGGTCGACGGAGGCACTGAAGCTGGCGACAACGGCCTTCACCGGCCCGGGTCGGAAGCTGATCACCGCTGCGCCTACATTCGAGGCTGTATGGTTCTATGCCGGGGCGACCAAGGCCGACATCGTCAAAATTCCGCTGAGCACCAGCTACGCGCACAATCTGGCGCTGATGGCGACTGAGGGGCAGAAAGGCGGCGGATTGATTTACGTCTGCAATCCCAACAATCCCACTGCGAGCCTCACCCCGCGGCGCACGATTGAGAACTTCATTCGCGATCTGCCCAAAGGCGTGTACGTGCTGATTGACGAGGCGTATCACGATCTGGTCACGGTATCGGGCGACTACATTTCATTTCTGGACCAGCCGATCGAGAACGAGCATGTGATCGTGACGCGGACATTCTCCAAGATCTATGGCATGGCCGGACTACGGCTGGGCTATGCGGTTGCGGCGCCGGAAACGATCAGACGAATGGCAGAGTACCGGCAGGAAGACACCGCCAATATTTTTGCCCTGCGCTGCGCGCTCAAGGCGCTGGACAGCCAGCAGGAGTACGAGGCAGCCGTGCAGCGCAACACCAACGATCGCGCGGCATTTATGCATGAAGCGGCGGCGCGGAAGATTCCGACGATTCCGTCATGGACGAACTTCGTGATGGTGAATGCGCTGCGTCCGGTGAAGGACGTGATCGAGCACTTCAAGCAGAACAATATCCGCATTGGTCGTCCGTTCCCGCCGATGGATACGTTTGCCCGGATCTCGCTGGGAACGCCGGCGCAGATGAAGGCATTCTGGGCAGCGTGGGACAAACTGCCGAAGGTGTAACGCACTTCGCGAGGGGGACACAATCGTGAGCAGCGAGAAAGGCTTACCCGAAGGCGCTTCACGGCTGATCCCCAGACTTTTCTGCCGCGATGTAGCAGCAGAAATTGAGTTCTGCGCGAAGACTTTTGGCGCCGTCGAGAAGGTGCGAAGACCCGGGCCAGACGGAAAGGCTGCCCACGCACTGCTCCTCATCGGATCAGCGATGATCATGATCGAGGCAGAGTGGCCGGGCCTCAGCAGCCGAGCTCCTCAGCTGGACGGCAGCTCTTCAGTTGTGATCTATGTTTACGTTGAAGATGTAGACAAAACTGCGGAGCGGGCCGTTGCCGCCGGCGCAAAGATCCTGTTTCCTGTACAGGACCAGTTCTGGGGGGATCGCATGGGCTGGATCATGGATCCCGCAGGTCACGTATGGACCATTGCCACTCGCATTGAGGAGACGACGGAAGATCAGCGGAAGGGTCGCTGGTCTGACATCCTCGAGAAGAAGACAACTTGAGCCCTGGCAGACCCATCCCTTCAATGAAGGACTATTGAAGGAGATTTCATTCATGCCGATGCTGGACCAAGCCACTCGCTGGGCTACCAACAAAATGCCCAAGGTCATCAACCCCACAGCGCACGCAGTCATTGATTACGCCATGGCAGCCTCATTCTTCGGGATGGCTGCATTCTTCTGGAGCCGCAACAAGCGAGCCGCGATCAGCAGCCTTATCGTGGGCGCGGCAGAAACCACAACATCCCTGCTCACCAAGTATCCTGGCGGCGTGGTAGACGCAATGAGCTTCCAGACGCACGGCCGGATTGATTTCGGGATGGCTGGACTGATCGCGAGTTTACCGGACCTGATGAGGTTTTCCGATGAAGCTGAATCACGGTTTTTCCGCGTGCATGGTATGGCGATGGCGGCGGTCACTGGGCTCACCGATTTCACGGGTACAGGAGAACGCAATCAGCAGGAGCGGATTGAGAGGGCGGCGTAGGAGAGGATCGGTTCAGCGTAGAGAGCTCTCAAAGGTTCCAAGACCTCGTCACCTTC
>JBAIYI010000270.1:0-3495 GCA_037915955.1 Terriglobales bacterium | reverse complement strand
GTAATCGCGTCCGCCACAACATTACGTGGTGTATTTCCGAAAGGCGTCCCGAACACCTGGTGCGCCGTTGCGGCATTAGCGATGAAGCGTACCTGGTTTTGGGTCACAGGCGTTTCTGTGCCGGTGGTGACGCCCTGGACCACACCGTCCATGAGCAGTAGCTGAGTCGGCGCGAAACTGCATCCGGTTCCGAAGAACGCGCAGGCATCGCCGGCGAAGATACCGACAGCAGTCTGGGGGGCGTTCAGGTTCCCGAGATAGGGACGCGCGCTCTCCGCAGCGAACGCGGAATCGAAGTAGTCTCGGGTTACAGGCAGTTCGCCGCCCTGTGCCACACCCAAATCAGTGATTGTGGCAAGTGAGAACTGTCTCGGTGTGTAGCGCTGGCCTGAAGCCATGATGTAATTGGCCGAGATTGCCCAGCCGCCCAGTAACCGCCCCATCAGACCATGCTGCTCGCGATAGAACGGCAGCTCTTCAGTGAACGTGACAGTCCACTGATGCGGGAAATCCAGCCCGGAGAACGTGTACTCGTCGGACTGTTTAAAGGGATTCTGCATGGTAGTGATGCTGTTTCCGGCAGCGAGCGTGCTGAAGATCTCGCTGACGTTATCCAGCGTCTTGCTGTAGGTGTAGCCCGTGCGGATGGTGAGCTGCTTGAACAGGTTGTTGGCGCGGAACTCTGTCTGCACCCCATTGTAGGACGAGCGTCCGTCGTTGTTGCGCACCACGATGTTGCCGAGGTCGCAGTTCTGCCGCCCAAAGCCGAGGTTGTTGGGAGTCGGGTTGGTAGGTGTGATCTGTCCCGGACCGGGCACAATTGTAGGCGCCGCACAGGGCGTCACACCCGCAGGAATCAGCTGCGGGAAGTCCGCCGCCAGATCTGCAATGAACGGATTGCCGTTGACCGACTGGAACAGGTTCTGCCCTAGATTCCCGACATAGCGCGCCTCAATTGCAGCGTTCTTGCCCAGTTCACGTTCAACGCCGAAATTCCACGAGTGCACGCGATCCGGCCCAAAGTCCGGGCTGATCGTAACCTCGTTAAAGGAACGCGGATCAAACGCTTTTGTCAGTAGGAAAGGCTGAAGAGCGGCGCGCACATTGGGTCCGGTGGGTGTTGCCGGTAGCGGGAGAATCCCAGCCCGGGGCGTGGTATTGGCGTTAAAGGTATTCAGGAAGACTTCCGGCGCGGCACCGGCCATGTTGGTGTAGATGTTGTAGAACGGCGGATCATACAGCAGGCGATAGCCGCCGCGCAGGACCATTTTCCCATTCCCGGTCAGGAACCCTCCCCATTGCGGAGAGTACGCGAACCCTACGCTGGGGCCGAAACTGGTCTTGGTGCTGTCAAACCGGGGGAAGGTGCGGACGGAAAGCGGCAGCGCCGGGTTCCACAGCTGGGTCGCCGGATTGCTTTCGCGCTTGATGGTGATGTCATTGAACAAGTTGGCTGGTTGCCCGTAGTACGACCAGGTGAGGCCCAAGTTCAAGGTGAGGTTGCGGCCGATTTTCCAGTCATCTCCGGCGTAGAGGAACGTGTCATGCTCACGGAAGTCGAGGCTCGGGTTGCCTTGCGCGATCTGTACACGGTTAGGTGTATTGTTCACGAAGCTGGTCCAGCTGCTGAAACGGTAGGCGCCGTTCAGAAGCGGCAGGAACAGGTTGGGTGAGCGCTGGTATGTGTAGTTCACACCTGCCTTAAGCGTGTGCTTGCCCAGGGCGTAGTTCCAGTTGTCCTGTGCCTGGTAGTTGTTCACGATTCTGCCCTGCGGGAATGCGGAGTTCGGTCCCACGGCCAGAAAGCCGGGAGCCGAGAATGTGATTCGTGCCAACGCCTGGTCAATCCCGCCGGTGGTTGGAAGTGTTCCCAGGCTGTTGCCTCCGAACTCGACATTAAGCCGTCCGAAGCCGAAACGCGCTTCATTGACCATGCGCGAGCTGAGATTGTGAGTCCAACTCAGAAGCACTGCCTGAGAGAGAGCCGGGATGTCACTTACATAACCTGCGGATGCATCACCGCCGCCGCCGCTTGGGTCAATGTTGAAGAAGTTGGTCCGGCCGAAAATGTAGCGGCCCATGATCGTGTCATTTCCCAACTGCCAGTCCACCTTGCTGACCCAGTTGAAGATATGAGCAGGAGTGGAGAGCGTGCGCGTGACCTGGGAGAATGGCACTCCCGCGCAGGATCCGACGTCGATACTTGAGATATCCCCAGTCGGTTGCGGATTGCCGGTTGAAATGGAATACGGTCCCATTTTCTGAAATGCCGCCAGGCTCTGGCTGGTTGGGAAGCATGCTGCGAGTTGCGACAGTCCTGCTGGAGTGGGCGTGAGCCCGCCGCCGCTGTAAACGGTGCTGGAAGAGATGATGTTCTCATCAAAGCCGCCGAAGAAGAACAGTTTGTTCTTTACCCACGGCCCGCCGATTGTGAATCCCGCAAACTCGTCATTCAGGCGAGGAGGCTTGGTCAGCCCGTCAAATCGCTTCTGGATATTGTTAAGCGAATTCAGGATCGAGTTGTTTTCATTGCCGTAAATGCTGCCGTGCCAGGCATTGGTGCCTGACTTGGTTACGATATTAACCACCGAGCCGGCATTGCGTCCGTACTCGGGGCCGAACTGGTTCGTGATGATCACGTACTGCTGTACAAACTCCGGATCGGTTACGAACAGGTTTGGTCCGCCGATGCTGTTGTCATTATTGTTCTGGCCGTCGATCTGCTGGTCATTGTTGCGGCCGCGCAGACCGTTCACAGCAAAACCCGTGCCGCCATTGGTATTGGAAAACCCAAGGTCGCGTGACGCCACAACTCCGGGCACAAACAACGCGAGATTGTCGAGCCCTTCGTTTTCCTGGACACCGGCGAACGTGGACAATTGGAGTCCGGTGAAGGTATTTGTCACTTGCGACTGGGTTGTTTCAATCAGAGGGGTGGTGGCATTCACTTCCACCTGCGTGCTGACTTCTCCGACCGTCAGAGCGATTGCTCCCAGGCCGCTATCCTGCCCCGCAGACACCGCAATGTTGGGCTGCGCTGCTGTCTTGAACCCCTGAGCCGAGATCTCGACTTTATATTGTCCGACGGGGATGAGGTTGAAATGGAACGCTCCAGAGCTGTCACTGGTTGTTGTAAGACTGACTCCCGTGCCAACGTTCGTGGCTTTTACCTGGGCCCCGGATACCACCGCACCCTGAGGATCGACCACCGTACCGGAGATTGATCCCTTTACTACCTGGGCCGCCATTGGCAAGCTCCACAGGAGCACCACTCCGATGATGAGTGCGAGTATCCTGTGAATCTTTTTATTTAACGTATTGTTCATCTGCTTCTCCTATCAATCCTCGCGGCGCATGGCCGCGATATGGAGCAACGCAGGTGCAATCATTCTTCCAGCACAATGCCGTGAAAGCGATCAAACTTGGCAAAGTGATGAGCAGCAGCTCAAGCGGGGTGAGGTGTTTTCGAAAGGTGACGAGAGATGGCGAATTTCT
>JBAIYI010000902.1:0-3414 GCA_037915955.1 Terriglobales bacterium | reverse complement strand
ATGTGAGATAGGCGAGCTCGGTGTGAGCGTTAGGATATTTGCCCTCTTTGCAGCCGGTCAGGAGCGTCTTGAGGCTGGCGACCGCCTCTGCATTCTTGTGGTAGTTCTGCAGCAGGTTTCCCTCTTCCAGCGCAAACAGGAAATTCTTCGGGTGGTCCTTGATCAGCGTGCGGACGACTTCCAGGCCGTGATCGAAGTCGCCTTCGCGACGCAGAAAGAGAGCTTCGGCCACGCGGGCATCTTCGCTGGTCTCGCCCCGGGCTTTCCCGGCCTCGTCCAGCATCTGCAAGCCCCTCTTTTTGTCGCCGTGTATGCCCGCAATACCTGCCATCGCCTTCGCCGGCATGGTCAGCGCGCCCACCACATAAAGGTGCGCCCCTACAACTGTCTTGGCATCCACCCAATCCGGATGCAATTTCAGCACATCTTCATGATCGTGGCGGGCGGCCAGCGCGCTGCGTAGGGCGCCGAACCAGGAGTGCTCAACAATGGTCATGTAGGTGGCCCGAAGCCCCTCGGCTACGCCGCGGTCATAGAGCGCCCGGGCGTCCTTAGGATCGGCCTTAAGGCGTTTCTCTGAGAGGTTTATGGCCCGGTCCATGAGGTCTTTCAGCTGTTTCTTCGCCGCCGCGTCCATCGGCACCTGTTTACTATTCATAAACCCCTGCTTGATATAGAGCCGGGTGTCCAGGGCGTCATAGCGGTTCAGGTCGCGGTAGAGATAGGCGTCAAGCAGATGGTTGACTGCGGCGGGGTCGTCTGGACGCAGGTCCGCGGCCTGTCGAAATTCCTTGATCGCGTCGTCATACTCCAGACTGTAAAAATGGGCAAATCCGCTTTTTGTCAAGGCCTGAAAATCAGGCTTTTCGGGCGAAGGTCCGGCTGCCCTGAGGTTTACTGTTAAGACAGTAACCAAAAACAGGAGAGAAAGTAGGTTACCTGCGGGCCTCGGAAGGGGGGAGCGATAAGGTCTCATGGGTTCAGCTATCGAGAAGTTTACCTGATTTGTAGTCCTACCCGGACAAGATAGAACATCTCTGGCTCCCCCGCATCCTTACGAAAGGGATACGGAACTACCCAGAATGACCCGACCATTTCGCCCAGTAAAAGAGTTTTACTCCGAGGCAGAGGCTGCTGGCTCGCTGAACATCACTATTGGCGAGCTGCATTCACTGCTTGATGAATACATTTTCAACGACGGCAATCCCCGCCCTTCCGACATCACTTTTTCGGAAGCCGACCTTGTGCTTCTGGGATTCTGGAGCAAGAGCAAAGAGAATCCAAAAGTGATCCGCATGCCAAGACGCCGCGAGGCCTGAAGCTTTTACCCGTAAATATTTCCTGATTTTCGGCAAATCCTGCCCGCCAGGACCATACAAGCCTTTTGCTTCCAATTGGTTAAGACGTTTCTTCCTTTTGGAAGCAAAAGTGCTCTATTTCCCTGATAACGGGAAAGGTTCCAATTTATGGCACACATGGCGCCGAACTACGAGGACCGGCAGGAGTTTTGGAAGCCGGTTATCGCGCCTCGCGCTGAACACGCGATTACGCAGGTGCAGGAGCAAACTTGCGCCTCCTGCGGCACAGACTATGTGCTGGGCTCGCGTTTCTGCCACGTGTGCGGCGCTGACCGCCAGGTGAATCTTTCCGATACAGCAATCGTGGCCGATCGACCGCCCCTCGCCATTGCGTCGCTGCGCGACGTTTTCGGACTGAGCACAGCCTCCATGGTGTCGTTCATTCTGGGTATCGGTTGCGTGATTGCGGCGATCGTTACAGGCTTTATTTTCACCGCCAACAACCTGCTGGACTGGCAAGCGATCCAGATCTGGCGAATCGAATGGTTGCTGGGTGCGGTAGCGGTTTTTGTCGCTGGACTCCTCTTGAAAAAGAAGTAAAAGCTTTTCCTCAATGACCTGAATACTGCGGCGCCTAAAGCGCCGCATTTTTTTGTTAACACCTATCTCATAATGACGCCGACCAGGTTGAAACCGGTTCGCGGCTGTTGATCATCGCCCCAGCCTCTCTTGCGTGTTAAATGGGCGCTCTTGTTAACTGTGTAGCACAGGCGCCCCGCCTGTGCCGCAAGAATGACAATCTACCGCCGCAAATTGCCGCACATTGAAAAAGACGGCGGTTCGTATTTCATCACATTTCATACAAGAGACGATCTGACGCTGAATGATGAGGCGAAATGGCTGGTCCTTGATCATTGTTTGTACGACGACGGCAAGCGCTATCAACTGGAGTCGGTCGTGGTGATGAGCACCCACGTTCACCTGATATTGACACCACTGCCGGACGGGCTGGGCTATTTCCGGTTGGCAACAAGCATGAAGGGCATCAAAGGAGCATCGTCACACAGCGTCAACAAGCTATTGAAGAGAAGGGGTTCCCTCTGGATTGATGAGTCATTCGATCACCTGATCAGATCGGAGGAAGACTTTGAGGACAAGACTCTCTACATCACCATGAACGGGGTGGAAACGGGAGCCCGGAGTCCGCAGGAATATCCCTGGTATTGGCGACGTGGAATGAGAAAGCCTAAACGGAAGCAGAAGATTAAAGATCCGTGGCTCAGTGGAGAGTAACCGGCACAGGCGAGGCGCCTGTGCTACAAAGCGCCTTACCCTATCAACTCATTTGCCACAGGGCCTGTTCGCTACTTGTCAGAGCCGGTCAGCTGCACAGATTGGGCGCTGTACTGCGTCCCTTCAAACGTCGCTACGATCTTCACATTCGAACCCACCGTCAAGCGGCCGGCATCGTCCGTCCTGCGGGGATCAAAATGAATGTCGTAGGTCCTGCCGTCCGTGGTGCTCCGTACTGCCAGCAGTCCGCGGCGGAGATCGAGATAGGTCAGCTTGCCGATGAAGGTAAAAGCCGATCCAGGCGCAGCGATGACCGAAATCTGCCGGGCCATGCCGCGCGTTCCGCTCTCCGGTGAGAACTGAACGTGGACCAGCGCGCCGGATTTCAGGTCGCGGAGCTGCACCGGTGTGCTGCCCTGGGCGATTCGAGTGTCCCTGTCCACGCCGAAATGCACCGGCACCGAGCTGATGTTGTCACGCAACGTGACTTCTCCGTGGGCCACATCAACGTCAGTAATCTGGCCGTCGGCATCGGCCGGCGGCGTGGCAACGCCCACACGGATATTGCGGGCAAGAATTTCATGCAGGCTGGGATCGAGCATGGTATCCACATAAACGCGCTCACCCTTCTTGAGGGCGAGTGGGGTCGCCTGGGCGCCATTGTGGAAAATGTGCGTCCACTCATCGAAACCGACAGTCCAGTTGCCGCCATTGAACACTTTCAAGCTCATCTTGTTGCGCACCCGGTCCACACTGCGAATCGTTCCACCTACCAGCGTGGTTATCCCCTGCGGCAGCGGCGGCGGATCCAGAATGGGATCGC
>JBAIYI010000645.1:0-1884 GCA_037915955.1 Terriglobales bacterium | reverse complement strand
GGGGTTAAGTTCTTGTTCCAGCGATACTGTTTTCATGCAATCTCCAACGGATTAGGACAAACCGAAAAGTATAGTTACGGCCGGGGGAGTTAATCAAATAAGGGGAACCAAACGTCTACACGGAAGTTTTAATCGGCGGCCACGTCTTTGGATGCCAAAACCCGCTATTTTTGTTCCTTTGGGATTATAAATTCTTTTCGATTTTGGCGTTTTCCGGCTCTGGCCGCCGCGGGTCCCCTTCCTCCATCGGCCGGTTCGGAGACAATCCTTCATCCAGTTCCCATCCGCGTGGCAGTACCTCCTGCAGCGTCCATTCAATCCGCTCTATCGATTCCTGGATCAGCCGCGCCGCCTCCGGGTCCTGCGTCTGGTACTGGTAAAACGCGACCACCTGCAGTGCATTGCGCACATGGTGGTTGACGTCGGCAATCTTTTTCAGCCGATCTCTGAGCAGCCGCTGCTTCTCTTCCGCGCGCAGCCGGTATTCCAGGAACAGCGTGCTGGCCACAACTCCCGTGAGCAGGTTGGATACAAATAGGACGCCGGCCCTTTGCACGCCCTCGCGGATCAGCAAATGGTCGAAGCCGAACCCCACCACCGCGACGACCAGGGCAAACACAACCACGGTCATAATCAGCCTTCTGCGCGATGTCATAAGTATGGGCCGGTTTCAGGGCTCTGGGAGCTAAGTATCGACTTACGATATGTCCTATCATCTCGCAAAAAACCTGTGGCGCACAAGCGTCGTGTGACGCCGATTCCACGCGCGTTGAGAAACTCATGCGCGCTCACTAACATGTTTATGACGTAGATTGTCTAAAAGGCAGGGCCTCAACTCAGGAATCCAATTGCCATCCTGGAAGTCATCGCATGAGCCAATCTGAAAAAGCTTCTCGCCTTCTCGCTCTGCACAACGCCGAGCAGCCGCTCGTTCTGATCAACGCCTGGGATGCTGCCAGCGCCGCAATCGTGGAGCACTCCGGTTTCCCTGCTGTCGCCACCACCAGCGCCGGTGTGGCCAATGCCCAGGGCTACCCCGACGGTCAGCGCATTCCCTGGCCGGAAATGCTCGAAGTGATTCGTCGCATTGCGGAAGCGGTGCGCGTGCCAGTCACCGCCGATGTTGAGTCCGGCTTCGCCGCGGACGCCCAACAGCTCGAGTGGGCGCTTGAACAGCTCGTTGAAGCCGGCGCAGTGGGGTTGAATCTTGAAGACGCCATTCCCGGCGCCGCACACGGCCCGTTATTTTCGATTGCCGAGCAGACGAACCGCATCCAGACCGTCCGCCGGATTGCCGAACGCCTCAAGCTGCATCTCGTCATTAACGCCCGCACGGACGCGTACTGGCAACGCGGCGCAGATCGCGCCACCGCGTGGCGTGAAACCGTCGATCGCGGTAAAGCCTACCTTCAGGCTGGTGCCGACTGCATCTTCGTCCCCGGGCTGCGTAGCTCCGAGCAGATCGCAAAGCTCGTCGCCGAACTCAAAGCCCCCATCAACATCCTTGCTGGGCCCGGCGTGCCTGATATCAACGAACTCAAGAAACTCGGCGTTAAGCGCATCAGCTATGGCTCCGGTCCCATGCGGGCCGCAATGGGCTTCCTCCGCAGCATCTGCCAGGAAGCTCTTGATACCGGAACTTACAAGACAATGATCGACTCTGCAGTTACCTATGACGAGATGAATGCGCTGGTGTCCTCAAGAACCGCGGTTAGCAAATAACAAACACACGTCTCTCTCTCTAATCGCATCGCATTCGGAAGAGGAGCGTTTTGGTTTGTGTGGCACAGACACTCTTGTCTGTGCCCAGACCTGAACCGGGAGCTCAAGCAGCAGAGAATAGAACCTCTGCCTCCCTGTTCCGCTGCGTTTCAAAGGTGTTTC
>JBAIYI010000729.1:0-3388 GCA_037915955.1 Terriglobales bacterium | reverse complement strand
GGGTGCGCCGAATCTCCTGGGCCGCTAGATCGTTGCTGGGATCAATTTCCGCTGCCTGCTGGAACAAAGCCAGGGCCTCATCCAATTTGCCCTGTTCGCGCAGTTTCTGGCCGCGATGAACCTTGGACGCCGCCGCCAGGAACCGCAACCGCTCATACGGCACGCGGTACTTCATGTTTGCCGGGTCCATCCGATAGGCTTTCCGGTAAAATTCGTAGGCGCCTTCGTAGTCGCCCGCGCTCTCAGCTTTCTGCCCCTTACTGAGAAGAGACTTGGCCGAATCGGCCGCCGGCATGGTCGCCGTTAAAAACAAAAAAAATGCCAGTATTTGGGCAGTTCTCCTCATACGCTCCTGCTTATTCCGAGACCGCTAACTCCTTCATTTGTCGGGGGTTTTAACCGAAGGATTGGCTGTTTCGGGGTACCGGAAATAGACTATTAACGAATCGCCAGATTATACACTGACTTTCCTAATCTCCAGAACGTCTTTAGTAACCGGGTTTTGCACTGTGTTAGGATAAAAATTTTGCTGGAAGCAGCAGAAAGCTGCCATGGCCCGCCACAGTACTCATCAGACTGAGCCCAACAAGCCCAAAAATCCGAAGCGCGATCCCATCGCCTCCGGCGAGCGCGACGCCACGGTCAACCGGGCGGCGGGACACAACTACTTCCTTGAAGACCGCACCGAAACCGGGATCATCCTGAGTGGGTCAGAGGTGAAGTCTGTGCGCTCCGGACGCGCCAACCTGAAAGACGCTTACGCTCTCATCAAAGACGGCGAATTATGGCTGTTAAACGCGCATATCGGAGCGTATGAGAATGCCGGCTATGCCCACCACGCGCCGCTTCGGACACGAAAGTTGCTCGTTCATAAAGAAGAGTTGCGGAAGCTGATGGCCAAAACCCAGCAGCGCGGCTATACGCTGGTCCCCACGCGTATGTACTTCAAGAACGGCAAAATCAAGTGCGAGATCGCCCTGGCCAAAGGCAAGCAATCGTGGGACAAGCGGGAAACGGAGCGCCGCCGAACCGCCGACCGTGAAGCCCGGGAAGCTGTAGCCCGGGCCAGAAAAAGTTGAATGGAGCTCAGTTTTAATCGTTAAGAGTTAAAAGTTTTAACAAAATCAGGAGCAATCAATCGCCATTATGGAAACGAGACTCCTCACTGCAAATCTTCCCGACGTGGAAACTGAATGCCTGGTCGTCTTCGCTCTCGACCATGGCGACAAGCAAAAACCCGCTCCCCAACTGGCGGTAAAAGATAGCAATGCCGAGAAAGCCGTCGCCGAGCTTGTGGCGAGCGGTGAAATCACAGGGAAGCCATTTGAGACCGCTCTGCTGCACAAGCCGCAGGGGCTCAAGGCAAAGCGGTTGCTGGTTGTGGGTTGCGGCAAAGCCAAAAGCTTTTCCCATGTGGAAGTGCGCAAGGCTGCCGGCTCTGCACTGCGTGCCCTGAAGCCGAAAATGATCAAGAGCTGCGCCATCGCCGTGCCCGAACTCGGGTCCGGCGCTGAGGACGCAGTCCGCTCCCTGGTGGAAGGCTGTTATGTCGCTGACTTTGACCCGGACACCTACCGTAGCGATCGCAAAGACCTGAGCATGAAGGAGGTCAGCATTGTTGCGCCTGCGGGCTCTGATCAGGGCAAGCTTCAGCGCGCGCTCGACCAGGGCCGCATTATCGGCGAGTCACAGAACTTCACCCGCGAACTAGTCAACGAGCCCAGCAACCGCCTCACACCCACCATGTTGGCCGATCGGGCAAAGAAGATGTGTGACAGCGTAGGCCTCAAGTGCGAGATTTACGGTCCGGACAAGATCAAAGAGATGAAGATGGGCGCCTTCTGGAGCGTGGCCCAAGGCTCCGACGAGGAGCCTCGCCTAATCGTGATGCGTTACGAGCCTCCAACAACAGCAGGAAAGCCAGCACCAGAAAAGCCCGTGCTCGGCCTGATTGGAAAAGGCATAACGTTTGATACTGGCGGCATCTCGATCAAACCGGCCGACGGTATGGAGAAGATGAAGTATGACATGGCCGGTGGCGCAGCCATGATCGGCGCCATGCGTGCCATCGCCCAGCTCAAGCCGAAGGTGAAGGTCATCTCGATTGTTTGCGCCACGGAAAACATGCCCAGCGGCAAGGCACAGAAGCCCGGCGACGTGCAGATTGCGATGTCCGGCAAGGCCATTGAAATCATCAACACCGACGCCGAAGGCCGTCTGGTGCTGGCCGACGGCCTGCACTATGCTCGCATGCTCGGCTGCACCCACTTGATTGACGCAGCCACACTGACCGGCGCTTGCGTGGTTGCGCTGGGACACGTGAATGCCGGGGTCTTCGCCAACGATGAAGACGCATACCAGCACTTCACCCGCGCTCTGGAGCGCTCGGGCGAAAAGTTCTGGCGGTTGCCCGTGGACGGTGAATACCTGGACCAGATCCGCTCCAGCATTGCTGACATCATGAACACCGGCGGACGCTGGGGAGGAGCCAGCACCGCTGCCGCCTTCCTGAAAGAATTCGTGGAAGACACACCGTGGCTGCACCTCGACATCGCGGGTACGGCATGGATCGAGGACAACAAAAGCTGGATCGCCAAAGGCCCTTCAGGCATTGGCGTGCGCAGCATCGTGGACTGGGTAAAGACCTTCGCGAACTCGCAATAGATTTTTGCGGTCGGAAGGAACTCGAGCGCAGCATTCATGTGCTGCGCTCTTTGCTTGTTTGATTAGAGCTGCTTCAGAGCCGGCTTCTTGTAGCTCTTGCCCAGCCGCTCGAAGAGTCCGGCACACATGATCGGCAAACCGACCGTTGCATCCACGAAGACCTCGCCGAACTTTCCACCCTCATGTTGCGGCACGAATTTGCCCCACGAAATTGCCTCTGAATAAGGCGACCCTGAGAGTCCGCCCCAGTGGACCGGCTCAGGACAGACGCGCACACCGTAGTGGTAGCGCTTGAGTTCCACTTCTTCACCCGCGCGACGGACACGCAGCTCGCAATAAGGTCCGAACTGCTGTGCCCAATTACGCGGGACTCCACCGCCAATGGTGAAGATTCCGATTTTTTTCTGCGCAAGCAGCGTTTCCGCGAAATGGTTCAGATCCAGGAAAGGATCGTAGCGTAACTGCGGCTGACCTTTCCTCGCGCGCATGCGATTGGTGAGCGCCACGTCCAGCCCGAGTTCAGAGTCAGTGAAGGCCGGCACAAATACAGGGACGCCCTGCTCAAACGCCGATTTCAAAATTCCGCGCCCTTTGGCGTGTCGCTTCAGGTGTTCGCCAATAGCCCGATTCAACTTCCACGAACACATGGTCTGCTGCGGGTCCCATTTGCCCAGCACCTCTTCCATCACCAGCTCAACGCCATCGAGATTGGTCTCCGGCTCAA
>JBAIYI010000767.1:0-1680 GCA_037915955.1 Terriglobales bacterium | reverse complement strand
GCATCAACTGAAGGACGAGCAAGATCAGCAACCACATCCCGGGAACCTTCAAATGTGGGATGTTGGCGTGCTTGGAAAGGGTGCGCATGCCCAGGTAAAGCACCAGCCCCGCCACCAGCAGTGCATTCAGGATGTGGGGATACAGGAACATGTGAATGATCTTGTGCGTGGGCCAGTGATTTGAGCCGGTGGGCCCCCACTTGGTCCAGACATGGCGGAACGCCGCGCCAAGAATCAGTTGCAGATAGAGGAATCCGATCAGCATCCAGGAATGCCGTATGAGGGGCGCGGCATCCTTGCGGGTGATCTTTTCCGTGGGTTCTTCCAGCCAGCTTCGGCTGGTGAAGACCGCAATTGCGGCCAGCATGCAGAACATGGTTTGGCCAACAACGCCATGAGCCGTCGAGATAAGCGGAGGCGTGAACTTGAGAACGGTAAGACCACCCAGAATGCCCTGAAAAATCACGCCCAGCACTGCGCCGATGGTCAGCCAGCGCATCCAGCGCCGCTGGTCAACACGCCACGTCCAGATCGCCACAACAATCGTTAGGAGCCCGATCAACTCCGCGATCATGCGGTGGCCGTGCTCCCACTTGATGCCGCCGATCATCGGAGGAATCTTGAACAGATGGCCAAAGCTGGTGGGCCAGTCCGGGACAGCCAGGCCGGCGTTGTTGCTCGTCACCAGCGCGCCCGCCACAATCAGCAGGAACGCCAGCACGGCAACCACAACAGTAAAACGATGATGAGCGGCGTTGTAGGGGGACGGGGTCAGAGACAGCTCCTCGGCAAACTACATATTTTAGCATCCAGCGCACGAAGAGGCCGACATCTGATCAGCGCGCTAAACGAGCCTGAATCGGCCTCTGGACGCTACTTTCCGGCGGAAAAGTCAAAATTTGCTTTGGCCGTCTGATTGGCTCCGACTTTGACCTTCATCTTCTTCTCGCCAAACTTCTCATGCACGGCGGCCAGAGTGTACTCGCCCGGAGGCAGGTTCTTGATTTCAAAGCTGCCGTCCGGCTTGCTCACCGCAAAATACGGGTTCGTCATCACGTTTACGTAAGCCCGCATCCAGGGATGCTGGTTGCACTGCATGCGGATCATCATCTCCGGCGCGGTGAACTTCTTGACGATTGGCTTGTCGTCCGGCATCTGGGTCTCATTCCACTGCGAGTTCTTGCTCGGCATGGGATGAACGTTGTGGATGGCCTGATCGTGCGTAGTCACTTCAAACGGCTGCCCGACCATGACTCCAAGCACGCGCGGCACGTAACGGCACTTTTGCTGATCGAGGACAACGGGCTGCGAAGGGGGCGTCGATTGTCCCGTAGGCAGTCCTTCTTTTACATAAACAAAAACGTTGGCCAGCTTGCCGTTGTTTACCACCACGGCTTCTGAGGGCTGTGGCGTCTGCGGGCACATGGGATCGCCCGTCATATCCAGAGAGGGCAGCTTAGGAACAGCACCCTGGAAATTCACCACGCCCGCAATCGCGCCGGTGGCAGCCGGAGCCGGTGCGGCGTCGGTGCTGGCAGAGGCCGATGTAGCAGGAACGGAATTTGCGGAAACAGTACTCGTCGGCGAGGAGGACGTGCATCCTGCCGCAATAAAGGCGAGAAAGAATGCAATAAATGGTTTCATGATGTCGAGTGCGATGAGCAAAAACTACTTACCCGC
>JBAIYI010000637.1:0-1792 GCA_037915955.1 Terriglobales bacterium | reverse complement strand
GAGGCGCGCATGAGCTGCGCCTGGGCCCCGCCTCGCAACCGCCTCACATGCTGGACAGCCTGCACCGGCATCAGGGGCATTTTACATGGTTGGGAGCTGCTAGCTTGGAAAAGCACTGAGCAATCAGCACTCAGCATTCAGCCCTGCACCATTGCGGGCGTGGCGCTGGTACTTGGTAATTGGTACTTGGTAGTTGGAAAAAGCCAGAGAGCCTGCCACGGCGGAGGTAGGAGACTAGTACCGAGTTGTGCCGCACCTACGGCGCTCGCGCAGGATGGGAAGCTGCCCGGCAAAGGACAAAGTTCCCGAAGAGCTGCTAGCTGCTAGCTCCTAGCCTTTGGCCTTTGGCCTTTAGCCCTTGGCCCTTGGCCCTTGGCAAAAAGCACAGAAACGTACTTGATAGTTGGTGCTTGCTAGTTGGTGAGAAGATGCTAGCCTGGGCTATTTCTAACTTCCTAAATTGTTTTGCTCCCTGGAGTTGAAAAGACAGAACGGGATTTCAGGCCGGTGCTGCACGCGAGCGGAAGGATGTTTTGACATCTAAATACCGCGGACGGTATGTCGCTGTCCGGCTTCTTCGTGGAACCGGCGTTCCACTTCTTTGCATGCGTCCTTTGTCTCGCGTTGGAGGGAATCAGGTTTCTCTCACGACCGAGAACTGCTGCATGGGAAAGTAGATTGCAGTGAGTAGGTTCGGCGCGCCACAAGTTTGGTTCCCCGCCGCGACGCGCGAAATACGCAAGGAGAAACAAAGGAATGCGCAAGACCGTTCTATCCCATTTTCAGCCACTCTCATTCTCGTTTGCTCTGGCCTTCATGGTTGCGATGTTGCACCCATACGGGATGGCCCAGACCGTGACCGTGCAGACTCCGTTCGATACCGAAACGGTCCCCAATCCCGTGCCCATCATCGCCCATACGGATGCGGCGGCGGATCGAATCGAAATCTGGGTCAACGGTTCGAAGGTAGACCAACAATCCGGCACGTCATACAGCGGCTCATTGACGCTCAGCACGGGAACCGACCGCTTTGTAGTGGTGGCGGCCCAGGGCACAAACACAATATTGGCGGAAGCGGTGGAATCGATCACAGTCACCGCTTCGCCGCACACTCTGGGAGCGCTGGACGACTCTTTCCCCGCAAACAAGAACGTGAGCGGGAACGGATGCAGCGCGGGACTGCCGACGAGCTTCTCGGTAACTTCGTCCACCGCGCAAACGGTGGATGGCCAATCGGCGAAGTTTTCAGTGGCCCAGAGTGGCGCCGGATCTTACAACTGCGTTTACTGGTACCTGGGACACACGGCGCCAGCGCAGGTGGTGCAATACGTGAAATATCATTTCAAACTTTATATTCCCAGCGGACAGCCGAGCGGAGACAGCAAAGAGCCCATTCAGGCGATTGAGTTCGAGGTGCAGCAGGACCAGGCCAGCAGGATCTATAACTTTGCCTGGCAGGACCAATACCGAGGGTGCTCAACCTCGTGCACGTGGAACATTTACAGCATGTCAGCCCATGCGTGGCAAAGCTCCGGCATTCCGGCCACGAATTTCAGCCACGATACATGGCATGACATTATTGCCGAATTTCACGTGGATTCGAGCGGAACCATCTGGCACGATGCCCTCACGATCGACGGCACGCGATTTGTGCCCACCCAGAACTTCAGCCACGCGGCGGTATCAACCACCCACAGCAACACGCTCAACAACGCCTTCCAACTCGACATGGACCAGTATGACGATTCCTACACGGTTTATGTAGATGCGATGGATGTGGTCTATACGCCGT
>JBAIYI010000172.1:0-4370 GCA_037915955.1 Terriglobales bacterium | reverse complement strand
GAGGTGTTCGAGAAGATTGCCGGTTCTGATGAGTGGGGGGTAAAGGTCTTCAACGAGCGGCAAGCTCAAGCTCCGGTGGCAGCCCCCGCCGCAGCTTCCGGCCGCGAATACCTGCAGCAGAAAGCTGCGCGAGTCAAGCGGCGTCCGGAAGGCGCCAGTGAGGCGATCCAGGAACTGGCGGACGCTCTGGAGAAGGTCGCCGCCGGTTTCGCTCCTACCGGTAAAGTGAGCGGTGGGCAGGCCGAACTGGTCTGGCAGGCGACATTCCTTGTGCCGCGCAAGAAGCAGGCACAGTGGAACCGGGTGTTGCAGGAGTTTGTGGATCGTTGGAGCGGCGTACGCCGCATTGAAGTGAACGGGCCGTGGCCTCCTTATTCTTTTGTGGGCGATGCAGGCTGATTTGGAACCAATTACGCTGACCGGAAATCCTGATGAAGACGTGTCCCTGCTCGACATCCTGGACCACGTGCTCAACGCCGGCGTGGTCCTGCATGGCTCGCTGGTGATCTCTCTTGCCGGCGTGGATCTCGTCTATCTGGGACTGAACGTGGTGCTTACCTCCGTGGAGACGGCGTTGCGCAGCCTTGAGGCCGGAGGTGTGATCGCAAAGCGGGCGCCCAAGTGAGCCGCGTGCTGGCCTACTGTGCCTTTCTTGATCGCAGCGGCATTTCCTTTCCTCAATCAGGCGTGGAGAAGAGCCCGGTTCAGCTGCTGGAATCTGGCCCATTGCGGATCCTCTGGTCGGAGATTCCCTGGCCTTTCCAGACCGACCACCTGCAGCAGAATGCGGTGGAGTTTCACGAAGTGGTGCATCATATTTTTCGCCAAACCGCAGTAGTTCCCTTCCGGCTGCTTTCTACGTTTGAGGATCGTGAACTGTTGGAGAAGTTTGTGACGGAACACCGCCAGCCTTTTACCGCCGATCTCGAGCGGCTCGCGCCCTTCGTCCAGATGGAATCTGTGGTGTACGTAATCGCGGAAAAACCTGCCCCGGCAGCTTCCGGGACAGAATATCTTCAGGCCCGGGCGCAGCAAGGCCGAGCGATCAAAGAATATGCCGAGCGCCTGCGTGAGCATGCTTCACAGATGAGCAGCGAAGTCAAAATGCGCGAGAACAAGAACGGAATCCGGCTGTTCGCGCTGGTGAAGCGCGGAGCAGAACAGAGCTTCCGCGACACGTTGCAGGCTGTAGAAATCCCGCAAGGGCTTTCCCGCCGCATCAGTGGCCCCTGGCCGGCAGCCGAGTTCATGAGTGAAGAAGTAAAGATGCCTGCGCTGGTGACTCGGAATGAGTGAACTGCGCAAAGTCACGCCGGAAGAAATCGCTGCTGCCGTCGCCGAGCTGAACCGCGAGCTCAAGGCTGTGGGACAGAGCGGGCTTGACCGCATCGATTGCTCCCCGGAGAACATTGAGCAGGGACTCGCCCGGTTGGTCTTAGGGCTTGTGGAGTTGTTGCGGCGGCTTCTGGAGAGGCAGGCCATTCGCCGTATGGAAGGCGGTTCGCTGGACGACGCTAAAATAGAGGAGATGGGCCAGGCGCTGATGCGGCTGGAAGCCAAGGTCAACGAGATCGCGGCTGCGTTCGGACTTCGACCGGAGGACCTGAACCTGGATCTTGGGCCCCTGGGGAACCTCCTGGACAAGTAAAAGCGGCCGAAAGGCCGTTACCTACCGATGTCCCAGCAGCCAACCAGCAGATCAGGTTTTGCATCATAAGGCCTGTCGGCTATGCAAAACAGTTGGCTTGTGATCCGGCAAGGCGGTTGAACTACCTGAAGTTGACAGCTCGCAGCACGACGGTTAGGATGCCTTGAGTTGGATCGCGCCAATGTCCCATCGTCAAGGCGATTTCCTCTGAATCCCTGAGAGAACATGCAACAGCGAGTTCCCACCGTTTCTGGAACGGCCAATCTGCTGGACATCCTCGACCGCGTGCTCGATAAAGGGCTCGTGATTGCAGGTGATATCCGTGTATCCCTGGCGAATGTGGAGCTTTTGACCATTCGAATCAGGCTGCTGGTATGTTCCGTGGACAAAGCCGAACAAATCGGACTGAACTGGTGGAAGTTTGATCCCAACCTGACGACTCCGGCACTGGACGCCTCTGCAAAGCGGGCGGAGCTTCCAGCACCGGCGCCGGGAACAAGGGTAAGGATAGCGGCGCGCAAGAGCACGAATCGAAAGCGGAAATAACCACTCTGTTTGAAGGAGGCCTTCAATGGCCGTTGAACGCGTATCCGGTGGCTCAAGTCTTATTGACGTTCTCGACCGGGTGCTGGACAAAGGCATCGTGATTGATGCCTGGGTGCGCATTTCGCTGGTTGGCATCGATCTGATCACGGTGGAAGCCCGCGTGGTAGTCGCTTCCATTGATACCTACCTGAAGTATGCCGATGCCGTGGGTCTCACTGGACTGGTTTCGCGTCCGATCCTCACGGAAGGCGCCGAACCACAAGAAGAGGAACTGGTCGAGGTCACGCCCCGCCCATCGCGCCGGCGGCGCTAGCAGGTTTGTATCTTGGGAGGACGTGTGGCCACGGCCGAGATGCGGTTTCAACCCGAGCGTCCTAACCGCGGCCGTGTACAGCAGCGGCGGCCTGCTGCACTGCGCCTGCTTGAGGCGGAACGCTCGGAGGAAATCTTCCCGCTCCTGCTGGAAGAAATCATCGCGCTTGGCTACCAGCGTGCCCTCGTCCTCGACGTGAACTTTGACAGCGGCGAAATTACGCCGGCTGCGGCCCTGAAATGGCCACGCGCGCAGATGGAGAGGTTCAGCACGGCCCTGTGGATGACTGACCACCCGCTGGCCGGAGTCCTGAATGCTGGCCGCTCCGCGGTGCTGGCCAAGTCCGCCATTCACAACCGCCCTATTTACATCCACCCGATTGTCTATTCCAACCGCAACGTCTGCTGGGAGGCCGACCGGATCCGTTCCGCGAGCTGCCTCGCAGTCCAGAACTTCCGCCGGGAAAAACGCATTCGCCTGGAAGAGCAGGTTTGCACCACCTGTGACATGCGCGCCTACTCCGCCATTGTCGTGGTGGAACTGGGACGCCATAACCGCGAATCACAGATTGCCGAACTGGGAGCCCTGATCGATCTGGCAAACCGCTATCTCTCACGGCTGTTCAAGGTGGAGCACTATTACAACCGCATGCGCGATATGGAAATCACCATCGCGCAGATGGGCACCGTGATGCAAAGCATGGCCGATCCGGTCATCCTCACGGACACCCAGCACCGCGTCGTGATGCAGAACCGTGCAGCCGAGCGGTTCTTTAATGTCCCGGATGAGGTCACGGAAGGCCTGGTGCGCGCGGTGGAACTCAACAACATGCTTTTTTCCGCGGCGCTCTCCTCCATGCTGGTCTCCGGCAGTGATGCGCATCGCGATTTGACGCTGGTGGACGCGATTGAAGGCGAGGAGATGCTGTTTGAAGCTGTTTCCGCACCCACCTTCGGTCCGGACGGAATCCAGATCGGGACGGTAACGGTCATGCGCGACGTCACCGACCTGCGCCGCGCCGACCAGGAACTCCGGCTCAACTATGAACGCCTGCGCGATGCTGAAGAAGTGGTACGCCAGGACCGCGACCGCCTGAACCTGATCATTGAAAACGTGGGCGACCCGATCGTGGTGTGCAACAGCGAAGCCAAGATCGTTCTGATGGACCCGCTGGCCCAGGAACTCTTTGGTGTCAGGCCTGAGAGCACCCAGGAGCCGACGCAGGTGAAGAACCAGAGCAAGCTCGGCTTTTACATCGATTCGTTCACGTATTCATTTGCCGAGCGCGAAACCGCGCCGCTGCGTCTCTACAATCCGGGCCTGAAGCAGGAAATCGAATACGATGCCCGCTCGGGAAAGATCTTCGACGAACGCGGGCAGGTGTCGTACACGGTAACGGTGCTTCGCGACCTCACCGCTCTGCGTAAGGTGGAGCAGCTCAAGGTCGAGCGCCGGATGCTGGAGATCGAAAAGTTTGCTGCCACCGGGCGTCTGGCCGCGACGATTGCCCATGAGGTCAATAACCCCATGGAAGCGATCAAGAACGCCATTTACCTCCTCGCCGGAGCGGTTCCGGAAAGCGCCCAGCCGGTTTACAGCATCTTGAAATCAGAGACAGAGCGTGTCGCACGTATCGTCCGGCAGATGCTTGGCCTGTATCGCAACACCGAGCAGGTAAAGCCGGTGAATGTGAACACGATTATTGAAGACACGCTGCTGCTGCTGAACCGGCAGCTGCAGCGCGCTAACGTGGAGACCATCATTGACCTGCGCCCGCTGCCCGATGTGGTGATTGCCGCTGACCAGATACGGCAGGTGCTTTCGAACCTGATCATCAATGCGCGCGATGCCATGCCGGACGGC
>JBAIYI010000139.1:0-1756 GCA_037915955.1 Terriglobales bacterium | reverse complement strand
GGGTGCGATGGCCGTCGTCCCACTCAATGTCCACGCCCGTGCCGGTGGTTTTGTTGATCTTTACTGATTTGGGATTGGAACTGGCCATGTCTTTTCAGTATCGCACAGCCCTTGCGGAGACTTCATCGCGGCAGCAAGGCGAGCCACCCATAAACTGGCCAGAATCAACTTCCAGCAACCCGGATTTAAGAAGTAATCGGCAGCTTTCAACGATCAAACAGCATCGAGAGAGATCTCGGCTCACGCGAAGCTGCAGCGGAGCCGATCCCTCGTCCTGCTCGCTTCGCAAGCTCAGCTCCGCACTCGCTCGGGATGGGTCCTTCTTGAGGGGGGCTTCCCCACCTTCTGTAAGGCAGTAGAAGAGGACGCACTGGTGGACGGTAGAGCGCGCGCTCAATTACAAATGAGGGTTCATGCTCAACGCGCTGAAAGAGTTCCAGATCGGCCGGCCGCAGTTGTTGGCCGGACTGATGCTGCTCGCCTTCATTGGGCAGGCGCTCTGGGTGGCGACGAGCCGCAAGTTCTCTCCGCTGGAATACCAGTACATTGAAGCCGGGCTGCCGCATCAGGCGGATAAGGACTTCCGCGTAAGTTCGCCGCTCACAAGCTGGGTGGCGGCGCTGCCGTTCCGGCTGGCGCGCATGAGCGGCAATGCCACACTCACGCAGACGCTTATCATCCCGCGACCCTGGCTGGTGCGGCTGCCTTTCGTAGCTTTCGGTGTGTGGCTGGGGGCAGCCATCTGGTGGGTGGCGCGCCGGCTTTTTGAAAATCACGGCGGCTATGTTGCCCTGGGGCTGTTCTGCACCTCTTCGGCCATGATCATGATTTCCAGCAACATTGGACCAGAGGTGATTCTGGCGTGGAGCAGCTTTGGGCTCATCTATACGGCGATAGGGGTCGCGCACACGCTCTATGCACCGCCCAGAAAGTGGCTGCCCCGTATCGTGCTGCTGGGGCTTTCCGTTGGTTTTTGCCTTTCGGTGGCGGTATGGTCAGTGTTCCTGGTCATCCTGGCGATCTGCTTTATGCTTTACCTGGCTCCTGGCCGCAGGCGGGCTGCCCTGCTGGTGGTGGGCTGCGCGCTGGCGTTGGGCCTGGCGCTTTACACATGCTTTACCGTCATGGTGGCTGCGCCGTGGATTCCACCCAGGAGCCTGCTCCTTCCTCACTTCAGCCTTGAGCAGCTGCGTACGCTGGCGTTTCCCTTCGCGGAAGGTTACACAACAGTAAACAGCTATCTATTCGTAGCACTGTTCATTGCGGCGCTCACGACCTATGGAAGCTGGGCCCGTACCCGTTACTTTGGCAATACTGCTCCGCTGCTTACGGCCTATGCGGCGGTGCTGCTGTTCTCGCTTCCCACTTCTTTACATTTCTGGTACGCAACTTTGGGCTTCAGCTTTGTGTTTGTATTTGTTGGCGGTGTCCTGGCTGATCTGCTTGAGACTGGCGCCGGTCGAGCGGTAGGGACGATATTGCTTGCAGGATTCGCGTTGCGGGCCGTTCTGAATGTAGCGGCCCTGACCCGCTGGACGAAAATAACTGGTTGAGCCAAAGTGGCCTCTGGCATCATCATAGTAGTAGAAACACCGCTGTTTGGCAGGTGTCCTATGTACCGATTGGCCGTAATCGCTCTCTTCGTCGCTCTCGCATTGCCGGCCCGCGCGCAGATGTTCAGCCACGGCGTCCCCGCATCAGTAAACTCACCCACGGCTGATGGCCAGCAGCACGGCATTCCGGCGAGCGTTGTCTC
>JBAIYI010000620.1:0-5642 GCA_037915955.1 Terriglobales bacterium | reverse complement strand
TCTCACGCGCGCTGGAGACAGCGTGGGCTCTGGTCGGCTCGGTGAACAAGTATCTGGTGGAGCAGGAGCCGTGGATTGTGGCGGAGAAAGAAGGCGAGGAAAACAAAGCCCGGCTCGCGACCATCCTCTACACCGCGGCGGAAGTGCTACGCATCGTCACGGCGCTGGCGCATCCCGCGATCCCGGAGTCAACCGCCAAGATCTGGAACCAGCTCGGGCTGGGCGACATCGACAAGTTCAAGCTGGCCGACCTGAAGTGGGGCCAGCTCCCGCTGGGCGGCAAGCTGGGCAAGGTGGAGCCGGTATTCCCACGCGCGGATAAATCCGCAATTGAAAGGATGCAACAGATGGAACAGGAGCGCTCGAAGCAAGCGCCCCAGGCAGAATCCGCGGCGGCAGGTGCTGCCGCTCAACCACCCGCAACCACTGCTCCCGCGGCCCCGCAGCCCGTGGCAGTAACAGCGCCCGCTGCTCCGGCTCCGGCCTCTGCCAACGGCAAGATCAGCATTGAAGATTTCCTCAAGGTCGAAATGCGCGTGGGACAGGTGAAACATGCCGAGCGCGTGAAGGGCGCCGACAAGCTGCTGCGCCTCGAAGTCGACATAGGCACAGAAGTACGTCAGGTGGTCGCCGGAATCGCACTGGCTTATGAGCCGGAAAAACTGATCGGCCGCAAAGTCGTCATCGTCGCAAACCTTGCTCCGCGCAAGCTACGCGGGCTTGAGTCTAACGGCATGATCGTGGCCGCCTCGGTAGGTGATCAGGGCTTGCCGGTGCTCGCGGGCTTCCTGGAAGATGTGCCCATCGGGGCGAAGCTGAAATAGCCTCTCGAACAAAACCCCACCACTGATTACACTTGATCTGACTGACGTTCGCTGATTTCAGAGCGGTATTGATCAGTTCAATCAGTGTCATCAGCGGTAAGATTTTCTTACGTGTACATCGACTCTCACGCCCACATTGAAGGCCACAAGTTCGGCGCTGATCGCGCCGAGATGCTCCAACGCGCCCACGATGCAGGCCTGGAACGAATCCTCGCCATCGGCAGTGACACTGGCCCGGGCACTTATGACTGTGCGCTGCAGCATGCCGAGAAGCATGACTGGATTTTCGCCAGCACCGGGCTGCATCCGCATGAGGCGAGCGTTGCCACGCAGGCAGATTACGACGAGATGGCCCGTCTGGCGCAGCACCCGAAGCTGATTGCCTGGGGCGAGATCGGGCTGGATTACTTTTACGACCACTCGCCGCGCGACGTGCAGCAGGAAGTCTTCCGCCGCCAGATGGAACTTGCGCGGGCCGCGAAGCTGCCCATCATCATCCATAACCGGCCCAGCAGCAACAGTGAGAATGCCTGGGACGACTGTCTGCAGATGCTGCGCGAGCACTGGGCGCCCTCAGGTCTGCCTGGCATCCTGCATTGCTTCACCGGCGAATGGAAGCACGCGCAGGCAGCGCTCGATTTGGGTTTCTACATCTCTTTTGCGGGTAACGTGAGCTTTCCCAAAGCAGAAAACATCCGCGAAGCGGCTCGACAGGTACCGCTTGATCGCATGCTGATCGAGACTGATTCGCCGTACCTCGCGCCTGTACCGCACCGCGGCAAGCGCAATGAGCCGGCGTTTGTGGTCAACACAGCAGAAGCGATCGGTCACCTGCGCCGGATGACAAAAGAAGAGATCGGGAAGCAGACCGCGGAGAATTTCTACCAGCTGTTCCCTAAGACCCGCTAGGTTCCGCCGGCGTTGGCACCTTCTTCTCGCCCTTCAACTCAGCACCTGTCTGCTGCACGTTGCGCTTGGAAAAATACGAGAAGAACCCCCACTTGCCGTACTTTGCCTCAAGTTCCGGAACCACCGTGTTGACCAGTTCGTCGCCCGTTTTGCCCGCAGCCTGCGCCTTGGCCACATCCTCGCGTAGCGTGATCAGGTAATCGCGGAAGTCGCGAACGTCTTGAGCGGTGGCAACATCGCCGTGACCTGAGACAAACGTCGCAGTGGGATGATGCGCGAGGATCTGATCCAGAGACTTGATCCAGGCATCAGTGGTTGCGTCGATGAGATTGGGCAGGTGCTTCGTCCACATCAGGTCGCCGGTAAAGACCACGTTTGCATCAGGCACGGCGACCACGGAATCACCTCCAGTGTGGCCAAGCATGTAGCGTACCTGGACCGTGCGCGTCCCGAGAAAAATATCTACAGCATGGGTGTAAACCATGTCCGGCAGCACCAGATTTTCTACCATGGCGCGCTGTTCGGGCTTGGGATTGGCGCCGAAGAATTTCAGGTTTTCTGTCCGAAGCCAGCCGCGCAGGTTGCGCTGCGCCAGGATCGTGGCACCCTCTTTCGCGAACACGGCATTTCCGCCCGTGTGATCGAGATGGTAATGCGTGTTCACCACGAACCGGATCGGCAGGTTCGTCACCTTGCGGATTTCCGCCAGCAGATCGCGCGCCGGTCCTTCACTGGTAAAGGTGTCCACCACCACCACGCCGTTGCTACCGACAATAAATCCGGCTGTGCTGCCCGCCTTGCCGCCATCGGTGCCCACAGCGGCGTATATGCCCTCGGCAACGCGCTTGACCGTGAAATCAGGGTTCTGCGCCAAGGCGCAGGCGCTCAGCAGAAAAAGAACACACGAGAAGATTGCGGTCGAACGGATTTTCATGCCCGAAAGGGTATCACGGCAGAGTTGAAACGGTGATCAGCAGGGCCTGGCAATCGCCTATTTGCGAACTGGCTGCGCCTCAATCGAGGTGATGGTCAGGACTCCTTGATCCACCGTTCCCTTCACCAGCACATGCTCGCCTTCAAGAGTCTTCGTCCGCTCGGAATTAGCGATCGGCACTACCTTCTTGTCTTCGGTCACAAAGACTGCCTTCTCTCCTGCGCCGATGCAGGCCTTGGCGCAGTAGCCGGTCATGCGAGCTCCGCATTTGGAGTCGCTGATCCAGCCGGTCCATTCGGCTTTTTCCCCGGCCAAGGCAAGGGAGCAGACACAAATCGCAACTAAGAGGAGAAAAGAGGACCGGAAGTTGGACATTGAATGGAATCGTAGCACGAAAAGTAGAACGGCCCGCGCATTGGAGTCCGCGCGGGCCGCAGATAGCTCTGGGGCGGAACTACTTCGTTGCGTCGTCTTTCACCATCTCCACGCTGGAGATCGTGAGCGTGCCTTTGTCCACGGTGCCCTTCACGGTCACGTGATGGCCCTCATGGCCTTTCAGCGTTTCAGGATTGGCGACCTGCATCACCGTTTTGTCAGAGTTCACAAAGACGAGCTTTTCTCCGGCATCGGCGCACTTCTTGGCGCACTCGGCGTTCACTTTGGGGGCGCACTTGGCATCGGTGACCCAACCAGTAAAGCTGCCGGTCTCAGCCAGTGACAGGCTGCTGACCACAGCGGCGAATACCAACACAGCAAGAAACTTCTTCATCGATTTTGTTCTCCTAGATTCATGTTTATAGTTCCGCAGATCGTGCGTGCGGCGCGTTCAAAGTGGCAGGGAGCAGTGTACGGGAAAGCCGCTGCCGAGGCCAGAGACTTGCGCCTGATGAAAGGCTGTACACTTTGGTGCCTGTTCCAGGCCGCAGAGTGGAGCAGGCATTGTCTATCGGCACCAGATATTGATATGTTAAGTTGAAATCCCGGAGAGGCAGACCCCAGGCAGCCCCGTCCGAAAGAATCCATTCAGCCGCCATAAACGTACTCCTAAGGAATAAGCACAGATGCGCGTATCAGGCACGCAAGCCAGCCACCAGGACGAAGCCGCCCTGCTCGCGCGCATACGCGCGGGGGACGAGAGCGCCATGGCCGAGCTTTATGACCGCTATTCGGGGATCGTGTATGGTGTTGCGCTGCGTGTCCTGGGGAGTACCGCCTCGGCCGAAGATGTCTTACAGGAGGTCTTTCTCCAGTTGTGGCGCAACCCGCAGGCATTCGATGCGGAGCGCGGCCGCCTGGCGCCGTGGCTTGCGGTGATTGCGCGCAATCGCGCCATCGACATGCTGCGGCGGCGCCCGATGGAAGAAGACATTGACGAGCTGCCCATCTCCACCGGAATCAACCTTGAGGATGACGCCGGCGAGCGCTTGGCCATCGACAAAGTACGTGGCGTGCTGGCGCAGCTCCCGCAGGAGCAGCGCAAAACGCTGGAGATGGCTTTTTTTGAAGGCATGACGCACACTGAGATATCCGCCAAACTCGGCGAGCCGCTGGGCACGGTAAAGACGCGTATCCGCTCCGGCCTGCTGGCGTTGCGGAAGGCTTTTGCATGACGGACCACACACAATACGCGGACTCGCTGGCGCTCTATGCCATGTACGCGCTGGACGACCCGCGCGAATTGGCCGAACTGCGCGAGCACCTGGGAACGTGTGGCGAGTGCCGGCGGGAGTTGGAGAACCTTCGAGCTGACACTTCCCTACTGGCGTTTTCCGCCGTGGGACCGCAGCCGCCGCAACGCTCACGCGAGCGGCTGATGAAGGCCATTGCCGCCGACCCTCGCCGGGCCACGGAGCAGCGCTCCCGCTTTGTGCTGGGACGGCAGCCGCGCTGGCTGGCACTGGCGCCGATTGCCGTCGCGCTGGTTCTGGCAATCATCAGCATCGGCATGCTGCGCGATATCCTCCGCCTCCGCAACAAGAACGAAAAGCTTCAGGCGCAGCTTTCAGACACCATCAAGAAGAACGAACTGGCGCTCGAAGTGTACTCGATGCTGGGTGACAGCCAGGTGCAGCGCATGAACCTGGTACCGGTGAAGGCGCCGTCGCAGCCTCAGATCAGGACGATCTACAAGCCGGAAAAGGGCCACGTTCTCCTGCTAGCCAGCGGATTGCAACCCACACCGGACGATAAGGTGTACGAACTGTGGCTGCTGCCCGCCGACGGCAGCGCTCCGATTGCGGCCGGCACTTTCCGTAATGACGGCATGATGATGCACAGCTTCGAGACCGCCGGCATCCAGGCTAAGGGCTGGGCCATCACGCTGGAGCCCGCGCCGGGTGGTCCCAGTGCAAAGGGCCCAATCGTGTTTGCGCCACCCAGTTAAACGGCATTCCTTCAGGCAATCCGTTCAATCAATCTTCTAGTCGGATTTCGTCACGAGCGGGGAGCAATAGCGGAAGCTTTTAAATACGGAAAGAGGCAGAGAGGAAGCTCCTGCGCTCCGCATCCGGCAGCTCACGTTGAAATCAGTCGTGCTCTTAGCTCGGCAGCGCCGAAGGCTGATATGTCATCATCAGCGCCGCGATCTGGTCCGGAGAGAGCCGGTCAGAGCGGCGGAAATGCGGCCGTGCAGGCTCGCCGGCTTGCTCAGTTGCCAGAAGATCCAGCTCTTTCAGGCCCCAATAACGAGTCTGGCCGGCATCATGCTTCTGGTTGAGATAGGTGACTTCGTGCTCAGTGCTGAGCGAGAGGGCTTTGTCGTAGGCGTCTTCTTCCGAATCGGCGAAGATCACCCGAGTCTTGCGGTGGATAACGTTACGGACGTTTCCACCCAAAATCAATTCTTCGATCAGTTCGGCAATGTACCAGCGAGCGTCGTGGGGAGCGTCGGCCATTGCAATCCTTTTCACACAAGCCGACGAGCTGGCCCGGAGTCTTGTCCGGGTCAATCACCGACTTAGTTAGTACAGGCCTTC
>JBAIYI010000737.1:0-2563 GCA_037915955.1 Terriglobales bacterium | reverse complement strand
GTCACGATGGTCAAAGAAGCTGCTCACCTTCGTATCCAGTGCTTTGATCGCATTCATATCTTCAGGGCTTAGCTCAAAATCGAAAAAACTAAAGTTTTCAACCATTCGTTCCTTGCGGACGGATTTCGGGATCACCACCACTCCTCTTTGCGTGAGCCATCGCAGGATCACCTGCGCGACCGTTTTGTGGTATTTTCCGGCAATGGAAAGCAGTAAATCATTTTGGAAGATGTTGTTCTTACCCTCGGCAAAGGGTCCCCAGGACTCAATTTGAACACTGTTTTCCTGCAGGAATTTTTGCGTTTCGATCTGCTGATGGAAAGGATGGGTCTCGATCTGATTGATCGCAGGAACCACTTCGTTATGAAGGATCAGATCCATGATCCGATCTGGCTGAAAGTTGCTGACGCCAATGGCTCGAATTTTGCCTTCCCGGTATAACTCTTCCATCGCGCGCCAAGAACCATATACATCACCATAGGGTTGATGGATCAGATACAGATCGAGATAATCCAGCTGCAATCGCTTTAACGATTTTTTAAACGCTTTCTTTGTGCTTTCGCAGCCCGCATCCTGGATCCAAAGCTTTGTAGTCACAAACAATTCTTCCCTTGTAACACCACTGCGTTTTACGGCTCTACCGACCGCCTCTTCGTTGAGATAAGAGGCCGCCGTATCGATCAGACGATACCCAACTTGGATCGCTTCATTTACGCTCCGTTCACAGACCCCGGCATCCGTGACCTGAAAAACGCCAAAGCCCAAAATGGGCATTTCCACACCATTGTTCAAAACAACTTTCTGCATTGCATATATCTCCTTGCACCTGACATCCTCAACGTCAGACGCCAACAGTATTATCTTATGAAGCTTGATATTGGTCGTCGCTGACCTGCTCCATCCAGTCGGCGGTTTTGCCGTCGAGCTGTTCCACAATGGAGATATGCGTCATGGCCGTGGTGGCTGTGGCGCCGTGCCAATGCTTCTCATCCGGCGGACACCAGGCTACATCCCCAGGTTGGAGTTCCTCGATCGGGCCATCGCAGTTTTGTACACGTCCGCAACCGGCCGTCACAATCAGCGTCTGGCCCAGAGGGTGACTGTGCCAGGCTGTCCGGGCACCCGGCTCGAATGTAACACTCGCGACAGAGACGCGTGCTGGAGCGGGTGCCTGGGACAAGGGATCAATGCGAACGTTACCCGTAAAATACTCGGGCTGTCCTTTGGCGGAAGGCTGTGAACCGTTTCGTTTGATGTTCATTTTCCGAACCCCTTTGCTTGATTATTCTTGTTATTGACTCATGTTACGCAGTAGGGCGAGTTTCTACACGGAGCGTCGCCGTAGCGTTGGCGGATATGGTGTCATACGGCCCGCCCGCGCTATGCGCGAGACACGGGCAAATCCGCCTTGTTATGCCAGCCGCGCAGCGGCCGGTCATTTGTTCCTCTTATAGGGCTATGCCAACTTCATCGATGAACTTGAAGAAGTCTGACCCCGCATAACCTCGCGGAATTGGAGGCATTTTTTCAAATGTAGACTGCAAGGCCTGATTCGACTTTGTCAAACTGCTCTTGACGATCCCATACAGCACTTCCAAGGCGTGGTAAGCCATTTCTTTATTGGCGCGATTTTTCCTTGCCTTTCTCAGGGACCATGCCATTTCCGCCACACCGAGACCTCGGCATTCGTCGCCAAAGGCATGACTTGGCGGCATGCTGAAGGGATCATTATTTCCCTTTAGAATCACTCTGACATCTCCTCCGAAACTATTCGGATCGGCCATGTACATGACGCCCATGGTTCCGCACAAAACCAGATGGGGCTTCTCCGGCATAATCAGGATGGAATTTGCATCAAACACCATGGTGCCGACTGTTCCGCAGTCGAATTGCAGTGTGCCAGCCATGAGATTTTCGCATTCCACCGGATAGGACTCTCCGAAATGCTCGAGCGTATAGTCCGTTCTCGCTGGATTTCGTGTCCGAACAATCCCGGATACTTCGCTGACAGGGCCCAAGATGCTGAGCAGCGCGGTGATGTAGTAAATCCCGACATCAAACCCGATCCCTCCGCCCGGCCTGGTCGTGAAAGGGAAGGCCTGGCCGATCAGATCGCCGTCTCTGGTGAGCGCGCAGTAGCACGAAGTGACATCGCCCAGCATTCCGCTGTCGACCACATATCTTGCGGTTTGCATCGCCGAACCTAGAAAGGTGTCGGGGGCAGCCCCAAGATACAGCTGCCGTTCATCGGCCATTTTCACAAGTTCAGCCGCCTGTTCGAGTTCCACAGCCAGAACCTTCTCGGTGTAAACATGCTTGCCAGCTTCAAGCAGTTGTTTGATCACCGCATAATGTGCCGTGGGCGCAGTCAGGTTGACCACTATTTCGATCGAATCATCCATCAAAATTTCTTCCATGGTCAGGGCCGTGATCCCGTGCTTCTGCGCCATTTTTTGAGCTTTTTCCGGGTGACGGTCGCAGCAGCCCGCGACGTCGAGCACGCGAAACTTTTGAATCATCGTCTTCAAATAGGCATCGCTGATCGCTCCGCATCCAACCACGG
>JBAIYI010000789.1:0-1558 GCA_037915955.1 Terriglobales bacterium | reverse complement strand
TGAGCGTGCCCTGGCCGCGCAGGTTCTTGAATGCGCGCTGTAATTTTTCCTGAAGATTCTCAAACATATGGGTGAATTTGAAGGTGCCCGCGCGCGAGTTTAGATGCTGGTTGCGCAGTGCGCGGCTTTCTTCCATTGTACCAGCCGCTTTCCGCGCGCCAGCGCTGCCCTAGGCGCCTAAGGCGCGCAACGCGGACTATAATCACCGCAAGGAGCGGTCTCATGGACCTCCCACGCACCACCGCCGTTTCTGATCTGCCGGAATGCTGGCCCGCACTGCCGCTCAGCGAGTGGCAGGATACCTTTGCCACCCTGCACATGTGGATGCAGATCGTGGGCAAGATCCGCATGGAACTTACGCCGCACGTAAATCACTGGTGGAATGTTCCGCTCTACGTAACGCCGCACGGACTTACCACTTCGGCCATTCCCTACGGCACCCGCCAGTTTGAGATGGAGTTCGACTTTCTCGAGCATCAGCTCACCATCCGCACCAGCGATCTGCAAACGCGCAACATTGCCCTTGCGCCGCGGACCGTGGCCGACTTCTACGCAGAACTGCTGTTTGTCCTGAAACAGATGAGCATTGAAGTTGCGATCTGGGAGATGCCGGTGGAAATTCCCGATCCAATTCCTTTCGATCAGGACACAATCCACCGCTCCTACGACCGCGAATACGCCGGACGGCTGCGCCAGCTGCTCGCCTCAGTGGACAATGTCTTCAAGGTGTTCCGCGGGCGCTTTCTGGGCAAATCCAGTCCGGTACATTTCTTCTGGGGCAGCTTTGACCTGGCGGTCACGCGCTTTTCCGGACGTACTGCGCCACCGCGCAATGATCCCGATCCCGTGCTGCGCAAGATCATGCAGGAGGCCTATTCGCACGAGGTCATCAGCGCAGGCTGGTGGCCGGGCGGTGGAGACGTGGTGAAAGAGCCGGCGTTCTACTGCTACGCAACTCCGGAGCCGCAGGGCTTCGCTCAGCAACGCGTCAAGCCGGCCAGCGCCTGGTATGAGCCAAAAATGGGCGAGTACCTGCTGAAGTATGAAGACGCGCGCCGGGCGGCGTCACCCAGCGCCATGGTTCTCGACTTCCTGCAATCCACCTATGAGGCCGGCGCCATCTGCGGCAAGTGGGACCGCGAATCGCTGGAGCAGAAGCCGGCATCGAATGCTGGTGCCGCGTAACTCAGATACGCCGCGGCCAAGGAGCTACATGTCCCGAGAGTGCAGCCATCTCAGCCACCCCAAGATCACCAGGACGAAAACACATGTCTGCGAAGATTGCGTGAAGACCGGCGACAGCTGGGTCCACCTGCGCCTGTGCATGGAATGCGGCCATGTAGGATGCTGTGATTCCTCGAAGAATAAGCACGCTACCAAGCATTTTCATGGAACAAAGCATCCGGTAATCCGTTCCGTTGAGCCGGGTGAGAGCTGGACCTGGTGTTACGTGGATGAGGTCATGGGAGAGCTGGCCTGAGTGGGCAATGTAAGCTCAACGCAATTCATAAAGCCAGATTGCTGCAAGACAATCGATAAAAGTGTGGGCTGCCATGGC
>JBAIYI010000732.1:0-3259 GCA_037915955.1 Terriglobales bacterium | reverse complement strand
CCTCGCACTGGTGACGTTTGATCCCTATCTGGGGTCGTACGCGCTGGCGCAGAGCCTGCAACAGAGCCCGCCAGGAAAGCTGATAGAAGCCGACGCTTACTATGCGTTTTCCTCGGTCTTCTTCTATACCAACCGCACCTCGCTGCTGCTGAATGGACGCATGAACAACCTGGAATACGGCTCTTACGCGCCGGGAGCGCCGCAGGTGTTCATTGATGATGCGCGTTTCAGCGCGCTTTGGGGCGAGCCGGGCAGGTATTACCTGCTTGCCTATGGTAGTGACGTTGAACACATGGAGAAGCTGGTCGGCCGCGCGAACATGTATGTGGTTCGCGAGAACGGCGGAAATTACCTGTTCACGAATCACGAGATTCCATGACGCAATGGCATGTGTCGCAGGCAAAAGAAGCTCTGGTGCTGGCATGGCAGGCGCTGATCGCCGACAAAGTCAAAGCTTCGCTCACCATGCTGGGCGTGATGATCGGCAGCATGTCACTGGTGCTGGTAGTGACAATTGCTTCCACCGGCAAGGGCTACATCATCGCTCAGATTGAAGGCATTGGCGCCAACCTTGCCTATGCCACGCTGGACCGCAACGGCGCTCCCGTGATTCCCGAAGACGAGCTCACGGTTGAAGATCTTGATCACATCCGCCAGGAACAGCCGCTGGTGATTGCCACTGCCGGGACCTATGACGTGCCGGTGGACGTTACAATCAGCGGCAAGCCGGTTCACGCGCGCCTGGTCGGCGTGACGGACGGTTTTCAGCAAATCCGTCGACTTACGGTGCTGGCGGGGCGCTACTTCGATCAGGAGGATTTCTCGTCGCGCGCGCCCGTGTGCCTGGTCACCGACGCCATCGCACGCAGGGCAGGCAACGTGCAGGGCGTGATCGGGCAAACGCTGCAGTTCAATCGCTTTCGTTGCACGGTGATCGGTATGTTCAAGGAAGGTGTCCCCACTTTTGGGCAGTCAGAAATCCAGCAGGAAACGGTTCTGGTGCCATGGCCGCTGGCTTCTTCGATCACGGGAGAAAAATTCCTTCAGGTCATCTACGCGCAAACGGCTTCCAGCGATCAGGTGCCAGCGCTTACGCAAATGATCGATCGCGTGCTACGCAGCCGGCATCGGAAGCTGGCGCGCTATGAAGTACAGAATCTTTCCACCGTCCTTCGCACGGCTGAAAATGTTTCACTGGGTTTGAGCCTGGTATTGCTTGGGGTGGCGGTGCTCACGCTGATCACCGCCGGCACAGGGATCATGAACATCATGCTCGTAAACATCGCTCAGCGGAAGAAGGAGATCGGGTTGCGCAAAGCTCTAGGCGCAAGGCCGTCAGAGATACGCCTGCAATTCCTGATGGAAGCAGGCTTCATCAGCTTTACCGGCGCGGTGCTTGGAGCCTTCATTGCAGTTGCAGCGGTATGGTTCGCCGCCGGAGTAATCGATGAACTGACCGGCTTTGGAGTTTCGTGGCTGGCGGTCGCGGCGGCTTTGCTGCTTTCAACCGCTGTGGGCGCCGGGTTCGGATACCAGCCGGCGAGCAGAGCAGCGAGCCTGAACCCGGTGGATGCGCTCAGGGCGGACTGATCACTGGCTTTGATCGGCGCGCCGCAGTTGTTCATTGTGTGAACGGTATCTCCACTTGAGCAGGCGCCACATCAGTGCGCTCTGCACGACGGCAAACTTAGGGTTGCCCGTTCGCGCCGAGAACTTCAGAGTTCCAGGTCCTATCAGTGCACGCTCCGCCGCAAGCCCGTCTTCAGGAACCCGTAGTGTGGCAAAGGCGATTTCATTTGCGTAGCAGATTGCTTCAAACTCGACGCCAACTTCGCTCTCCAGTGCGGAATAGTATTGCCGCTCAATAAACTGCAGCGTCTTTTTGGGGTCAGTCGTTCTGATCAGGTATAAGCCTTCCGTTGAATGAATCAAGTCGCGCGGAGTGAGCCACCAGATATCTTCCGGCCGGACATTCTGCCGCAGAAAAGAACGGAACCGGCTTTGTGCTTCCTCAAACGTGCGAGGCCGGTTGTCCTTCATCGTTACACCGCCTGCCCTGCACTGAAGCCGGAAGCCCACGCCCATTGGAAATTGAATCCCCCGAGATGGCCAGTCACGTCCACAACTTCGCCGATGAAAAAAAGCCCGGGCACCTTGCGGCTCTCCATAGTTTTCGCTGAAAGCTCATTCGTATCTACTCCACCGGCGGTGACTTCGGCTTTGCCGTAGCCTTCGGTTTCTTCCGGAACCACCTGCCAGTGATGCAGTTCGCGTTCGAGCTCGCCGATCGCCGGATTGGTCCAGCTTTTTGGGGTGTGCAGCTCAACCCAGCGTTCGGCCAGGCGCTGCGGTAGGACGCTCCGCAGGGCGGACCTGAGCGCTGCCGGCGTTCGCTGGGCCGGACTGGCCAGGACCGAGGCGAACGGCTCCTGCCCAGGCGCAAGATCGACGTTCACGGGCTGACCCTCTTTCCAATAAGAGGAAATCTGCAGCACGGCCGGGCCGCTCAGGCCGCAATGGGTGATCAGCATCTTTTCCCGGAATCTCTGCTTGTCAATGGAGGCGACGACCTCGGCGGAAACGCCTGCGAGATCGCACCAGCTCTTCCGATCAGCGTCGTTGAAGACCAGCGGAACCAGCGCCGGACGCGTTGGAATAATGTTGAGTCCAAACTGGCGGGCGATCTCGTAACCAAAGCCGGTGGCGCCCATCTTCGGGATGGAAAGACCACCAGTGGCAACCACCAGGGTTTCCCCATGGAACACGTCTTCGCGAGTGTGCAAGGCAAAGTCGCGGTCGCGCGAAACAGAGTCGATCTTCACATTGGTAAAAATCCGGACGCCGGCAGCGCGGCACTCCGTCTCCAGCATGTCCACGATTTCGTGCGCGGAATGATCACAGAAAAGCTGGCCGAGAGTCTTCTCGTGGAAGGCGATGCGGTGTTTCTTTACCAATGCGATGAAATCCTCCGGCGTGTAGCGGGCGAGAGCGGACTTGGCAAAGTGCGGGTTGGCAGAGAGGAAATTTTCCGGACGACAGTGCAGGTTGGTGAAGTTGCAGCGTCCGCCGCCGGAGATCAGGATCTTCTTGCCGATGCGTTCACTGCGTTCGAGCACGGCGACGCGCCGTCCGCGCCTGCCGGCTTCCATGGCGCACATGAGACCGGCAGCACCGCCACCCAGAATAAGGACGTCAAAGTTGTGCCGCACTGATGTTCAGCATCGGGTGTGGGGCGAGGGATTGTCAATCAGCAGCGCGG
>JBAIYI010000054.1:0-3237 GCA_037915955.1 Terriglobales bacterium | reverse complement strand
GCTCGCCATTACTGCGCTTCGCTTGCTCCGGCTCGGCGTTCGGGATGGATCCTTCAGAAGGACAAATAGTCGACGGGAGTCGGAGATACCGCCAACGACGCCTTTCAGCGCGAAAAGAAATTGGTTTGCCGCACATTGCCGCTGGCGAACGCTGACAGGCGTGACTTAATATCGCGCCATTATGAAACAACAAAAATCATGGGGAACTCGTAGCGGGCGGCCGAACCAGAAAATTATTGCGGTGATCGCGGTGGCAATCGCGGTGTTGCTGACGGCAGTCTGTGGGTATCAGGGAAAAAGGACGCAGCCCCAGACGCCCGCTCCACCGACTCCCACGCCAACACAACATCCTTAGCCGCGAGTGCGAACCGGCATTTAACCTTGGCTCTCTACAAATACGACAAAACCCACCGGTTTCCCTGCCAAGACGCTTACGCGCCGAACCGGTGGGTTTGGTTACTTTGTACCGCCGCCTTAAGCAGCAGACATTCAGCTTAGAAGCAGAATTCCGGAAAAGGTTGCCGACGAGAGCTGCCGGATTTTCGGGTTGGCCAGACGAATCCCAGAGCTTCGTCAGTTCGGGTCCGCAGCAGGCGTCTTCAAAGACCGCAGGAATGACACAAACTGCGGGTCCTTGCGAAGACTGGCGAAGCCACTGTCATGCAGGGCGTCGCGGATCGGGTAACCTTCTTCGTTGGCCTTGCTCAGGTAGTAGCGACAGCGTTCAAAGTCGCCCTGCTGGCCGTACATCTGCGCCATTACATAGTGGAAATGGCCAAGATCGTTGGAAGAGATGAGATTGATGGCCACACCCCCGGAGGGCTGGCGGTCGAAGACCGCAGGATCAAGCGCCATGGCGCGCTGGTATTCGCGGCTGACACCTGAAAAATCTTTCTGGGAAAAGTAGGCGGTGCCAAGGTTCTTGTGGAAGCTGGCGTTCTCTTCGTTCAGCTTGATGGCCCGCTTGTATTCCCTGATGGAAGCTCCGTAACGGCGCTGGTTGTAGTAGAGCGCTCCCAGATTGTTGTAAGCCTCGGGGTAGGACTTGTCGAGTTTGAAGGCGCGCTGATATTCCTTGCGGGCCTCCACATCGCGATGCAGAAGGAAGTAACTGATGCCGATCTTGTTGTGGAGCGGCGCGGAATCTTTCTTCTGCGCGGCGGCGCGATAGTAATCAATTGAATCGAGGTAAGCCTTCTGGCCGCGAAGCTGGTCACCGCGAAGTTCAAGCTCCTGCGGGGTTGCGTTCTCCGGCGGCGGAGGCACGCGTAAGAGGATAGAGGGATCGGCGGCAGGATCCTGCGCTTGCGGCTGCTGCCCTATCAGCGGAACCGCGAAGGAAAAAATTGCTAAACCGAGGAACAGCGAGCGACCCATGGCGGAGCCTTCCCGCTTGCGGGTTTAACGGTCCCCGGGACCATTGCCCGCAGGCTTCTTGTCCTTATTATCGTCCTTCTTTTCGTCTTTAGAACCGCCAAATAAGCGGCCCCAAAAGCCGCGCTTCTTATCCTTATCCTGATCAGACGTTTGGGCTGCCGGGTGGTTAGCCGTGGCGGCGGAAGACGCCGGGGGTGGCGTAGCACCCCCGCTTACATTAGACCCCGGCTGAGGCTGTTTTGGTTCCGTGCCAAAGAGCCTTTGGAAGAAATTTCCCTGACCCTGGGCAGTGTGCTCGCAGGTCTGAGTGGGCTGAGTACCGTCAATGAAGGCGGTGGTGTAATCGTCCGGGCAGGCAGGCGTGGCGACCTGGTTGGTGGCTTTGTCGATGGAGAGTTCCACCACGCCGGGCGGCGGGCTGAACGGCTTAACGTCTGAGTATTCAGGAAGATTGATAGCTTTCTTCATGAACTCCGTCCAGACCGGGAGCGCGAGAGCGGCGCCGCTGAGCTTGATGTCACTGTAATCGTCGTAGCCGACCCAGACGACGCAGAGAAGGTTTGAAGTATAGCCGGCAAACCATGCGTCGTGCGAGCTGCCGGTTTTGCCTGCTGCCGGCGCGGTAAAGCCGCGCGCGCGAACGCCGACGGCTGTCCCGGTATTGAGCACGCCCTGGAGCATGTCCGTGATGACGTAGGAGACACGAGGATCGAGCACCTGAGTCTTCTGGGGCTGGAAGTTATCGACGACGTCGCCGTTGGGATCGCGCACAGACTTGACCATGATCGGCGAAATGCGCTGGCCGCCGTTAGTGAAGACGGTGTAAGCGGCGGCCATCTCCATAGGCGAGGCGTCGTAGGAGCCGAGGGCCATAGCTGGAGTCGCTTTAACTGAGGCGATGCCAGCGGAGCGAGCCAGAGTCGCGACCTTGTCATAGCCGACCATCTCAGCCACTTTCACGGTGGCGTTATTCAGCGAGTGCGCCAAAGCATATTGAGCAGTGACCTGGCCGTTATATTTTCCCTGGTAATTTTGAGGGGTATATATGTCATCGCCGTTGATGAAGGCGGTTGGGCTGTCGTCAACGAGCGTGGTTGGCGTGAAAATTGGCTGCTCGTTCGTGAGTGCATTGTTAACCGCCGTGGCATAGACGAACGGTTTGAAGATCGATCCCGTGGGCCGTTTCGCGACAGCATGGTTCAACTGGCTGAAGCCATAATTCCTGCCGCCGACGAGCGCCAGCACTTCGCCGGTATGCGGATCGAGCGCCACCAGCGCGACCTGCGGTATCGGTCCGTTCTCGACTTTCGTCTCGAACTTGCCCTTCCCCGCCTTGACCCTCTTTGTGCGCAGCTTCTTGATCTGCGTGTCGATCTCTTTGATCCCTATGTCCACCGCCTCAGCCGCGGCCTTCTGCAGTGGCGGATCAATCGTCGTATACACGCGATAGCCTTCGCGATTCAGCTCATCTTCACCATACTTCCCGACCAACTGCTCGCGAATCAAATCCACGAAGTACGGCGCATCGCTGGCTTCCACGTTCTGTGGCGCCAGCTTGAGCGGCGTGGCTTTCGCGGCATCGGCCTGCGCCCGCGTGATCGCCCCCGTCTCGACCATCGCCTCCAGCACCAAATTCCGGCGCTCAGTCGCCCGCTCCGGGTGCCGATACGGCGACAAATAACTCGGCCGCTGCACCAATCCCGCCAGCAGCGCCGCTTCCGGCAGCGTGATGTCCTTCAGATCTTTGCCAAAGTACGCGTTCGCCGCCTCACCAAATCCGGTGATGGTAAACGACCCGCGCTGCCCCATATCGACCTGGTTCGCATACAGCTCAAAGATCTGCTTCTTTGAAAACCGCTG
>JBAIYI010000191.1:0-8763 GCA_037915955.1 Terriglobales bacterium | reverse complement strand
GGCCTCGGCTTCGCCAAGCCCAAGAAGCTGGAACAGGTCATTGATGCCAAGGTCGACGAGAAAATCACCCGCAGCGCCCAGGAAGCCGCGCGCCGCAAGTTCTCGCCGGAGTTCATGAACCGCATTGACAAGATCGTCGTCTTCAAGACCCTTAAGCCGGAACACCTTGAGCACATCCTGGAGATCGAACTTGGCATGGTCCAGCAGCGCATCCTGCAGGCGACAGGGAATCACCAGTTCGTCTTCAGCTGCACCTCGCCGGTGAAAGGGTTCCTGCTCCGTGAAGGCACAGATCCCAAGTACGGCGCCCGCCACCTGAAGCGTGCCATTGAGAAGAACATCGTCTTCCCTCTGGCCAATCTGGTGGCCACCGGACAGATCAAGCTGGGCGACTTCATCCGCATCGACATGAAGGGCGATTGCATGACCTTCACCAAAGAGGCTGAAGGCGCGCTCGTTCCCGTCCTGCTGGAGAAGTACGGTGAAACCAACCCGACCGGCGCCGTCGCCGCGCGGGCCACCCGAGGCAACTCCAAATCCCGCGCCACCGAGTTCGGCGGCAGCGGCTCGCTGCTCGACCATAAATAAAGGTATGGAGAAGTGGTTCTCAGCGGAGTGGCAATCAAAAGGAACGGTCGCCAGGACTTTGGACTTGCTCCACACACTTAACGTAGAGACGCGGCATGTCGCGTCTAACGCCCGACGCTGGCCACACTGCTTGCCGTCTTGTAGCTCGTGCCGCAAATAGACCGCAGTAACTGACATCGAAACGCCAGAGTCAGCCCGGCCGCAAGTCGCCGGGCTTTTCCATTGCCCGATCCTCTGCGCACTCGGCGTGCTCTGCGGTGAACCGCGTTTGCTCTAGCAGTTCTCGGCCTCGGTGTCTCCGTGGTAGGCTGTGCTCTTGCCTTTCCGATGACGGCGATTCCGGCGATCACGCGCGATCACGGCGATTGTTGAGGCCGTTCAAGCTCCCGAGAGTTCCTACTCCGCTAACCTTGACCATGACAGGGGGGAGGTCCCGCCCCTCCCCGAAAACAAAGGACTTAAGTCGAAGCTCGCCGGGAAGCTCCCCGTGAGCCCTCCCCAAAAATCCGGGAAGCTCCGTTGCACCTTGTCGCCCTGGCGGCACACTTGAATCTGGCAGTGGAGATCGGACAGATGCGCTGGCTTGTGATAGAGGAAGGGTACACATCCGTATCCCCGCCGCTCATAATCGTGGTGATCTTCTCCCTGGCCATCACGTTTATCAGCTTTGCCCTGCATGCCCCTCCAAATTGGACTTTGGTTGTCACTTTTCTGCTTGCTGCGCTCTCCGTCTCCGGTGTCTTGTTTCTCATCCTGGAGATGTACACGCCGTTCCGGGGAACTATTCAGATCTCGAGCGACCCAATGCGAGCTGCACTCACGTATCTGGGACAATGAAAAGCGCCCAAGGGCTACAGAACGTTTTCGATCTTCTACCGGGAAAGAGCGAAGCCCTGAACGAGCAATTTTCTGTACTATTTTCCGCACACTCCACCGCAATCGTTTTTACGCCTCAACCCATCCGCAGGCGCAAGGGTTGTGAGTGGACCGGGAAGCCGGCAAACCACTGAATCATGGGAGAAGGTCGCGCAGCGCAGCATGATCTTTATTCATCGCGAAGTGCTTCGCACGGTTGAGTTCGGGCTGCGCGCAGCGCAGGTACTGTTCCAGCCAGGATACCGACGGTAAGACACCCTGCAAAGGCACACGCGAACATCAATGGATCAAAGTTCGTATTGTTGTAACCGGCGCGCGTTAATAGCCGCAAAAGAACAGCCGCGGCTAACAAGCCCAAAGATGCTCCAATGGTCAGTTGTCGGGTCGTCTCTAGAGCCACCAGGCGGAAGACACCGCCGGGCGAAGCGCCCAGCGCTATGCGGACCCCAAGTTCATGCGTTCGTTGAATGATGGAATTGGCACTGACGCCGTAGATTCCCACGGCGGAAAGGACCAGCGCAATGATCGCCATGATCGAGAGCAGCGTCACCGCAAACGCATTCGATGCATAGGACCGCGTAATGCGGTCGCTCATTGCTGAAACGTCGAAGAGGGCGACGTTCTTGTCCAAAGCACGCAACTCGGCCATCATGGCGGGCACAAGCGCCGGTCCGCCCCTGGCGCCCCGCACAACCAGGTACATGGAGTTTGTAGCAACCTGCCGGAGAGGGACATAGATGTAGGTTGGCGCTTCCTCATCAACCTTCCAGTGCTTCACGTCCGCCACAATCCCTATCACCTGCAACTCCGTTCCCGGCAGTCCTTCGAACCTTACATGGCGTCCAATTGGGTTCACGCCGCCAAAATAACGAGTCGCCATGGATCTGCTGATCATTGCCACCGGCAGACTTGCCGGCGAATCCTGCGCGGTAAATGTCCGTCCCGCCAGAAGGGGTATGCCCATTGCCCGGAAGTACCCGCCTCCCACAACGCGGAACTCAGTGGTTTTTCCGCGCGTATTTGTCGTCCCCTCAATTTCAAAGGGTCCGCTATTGTGCAGCCCCGCATAGGGCAGAAAATCAATGGCGCCTACTTGCTGCGCTCCCGGAATTTGTGCAACCCGCTCCATGTATTGGGTAAAGAATGCAATCACGCGCGGATCCGATGAATAGGAAGGGGGCAACTCTACTCTGGCCGTCATCACGCTTGCGCCGTCTACTGAGGGGTTGGTGTTGAGCAGCTTGAAAAAACTCCTCAGCAACGTCAGGCTTCCCACCAGAAGCAAAAGCGCCAGCCCCACCTCTACCGTGACCAACCGGCTTTGCGCAACCCGGGTTTCGAGGGTCGCCGTACGCGCACCGCTACGCAGGCTCTGGATGAGGTTGGGATTTGAGGTCTGGACCGCCGGCACAAGGCCGAAAACCACTATCGCAAGTAACGAGACCGCAGTGGTGAAGGCAAGCGTCGTTGGATTGATGGTCGCAGAATGCGGAATGCCCGCCGGTTCCAGTACCGAGAGAACGTGCAAGGCCAGATATGCCAGCGCCACTCCTCCCAGGGCAGCCAGCGCGGTCAATGGTAGAAGCTCAACCATGAGCTGGCGGATCAGGGCCGGCCGGTTTGCGCCGGTCGCCATTCGCACCGCCATCTCCATTCTCCGTGTGGTAGCGCGGGCCAGCAGAAGATTGGCAACGTTGGCGCACGCAATCAGGAACACCAGTCCCATAGCGGCTGCAAACACCCAAACCGCCCGCCTGCTGTCGCCGGCCACTATCTCTTGCAGCGGTATCACATCCACTGAGAACCGTTCTTCGCCAGCCGTGTACTTGCGGGCCATGTCAATGCTTTCCAGGTGGGCGCCGGCATCGTGCAAATTCATTCCCGGCTTCAGACGAGCAACCACTTTGAGCCAGTGAGACTGTGGATTGGTGAACTCCTCAGCGCCGATATTCGCAGGATCCGGATTCAACGGTACCCATACGTCCTCATCCATGGCTGGATATGAAAAATCCTTCTTGAGGACCCCTACCACAACGAATGGCTGCGAATTCAGGATGAGTTCACGGCCCACCACCGGCGCACCCGCAAGATGGTGCTGCCAGAATGCATAGCTCAGGATGGCCGCCCGGCCTTTTCCCGGTTGTTCTTCTTCGGGCAGAAACCATCTGCCCTGTTCGGGATTGATTTGCAGCAGGTGGAAGAAATTGGCTGACACAGCAGCGCCCTTCAGCCTTAAGGTTTCCGTGGCTTCGGTAAGGTTAAAAGACTGATAATTCGCATACGCCGCAATGTCGCTGAATACCCGATTGTTTTGCCGCCAGTCAGTAAACTGCGGACCCGATGCCGGGATGTTGGAAAACTCGGGCGTACGACCGCTGATGTAAACGAGTTCATGCCAGCCGGGAAACGAAAGTGGATGCAGCAGCACCGCATCCATCACGCTGAAGATTGCTGTGGTAGAACCGATGCCTAACGCGAGAGCTAAAATGGAAGAGATCGTAAAACCGCGGCCTTTGTGAAGCATCCGTATTCCATAACGGAAATCGCGAGATGTCGATGGCATTCGGCCTCCTTACCGCGTGGTCCGGCTCATGCCACTGCTCTATAACTCTGATCCGTGCCTCGCGGGCTCTATCTTCGGCCTGTTTAAAAATGAAGGTCACCAAGTATCACTCTCAAGACTTTTCACTAGCTGTGACCTAGATCACAGAATATAAACTTACAAAACGCGGGCTCTTGACGATACGATAATCTGGCTGATCAGGAAAACTCGAGAATAATGGGTGCTTAAGAACGGCTCCAACTCAGGAGAGCGCGTCCGCAGCGGCACAAGCCGCGATAGAAATACACGCCTAATCCCACCGCGGGAATACTGGCAAGGAGCAATTTCATCGTCATAAGCGCAATCTTCACGTTGAGCAAAGACTGCTTGCCGGCATCAATAATGGCTATGACTGAGGTTTTGTAAGTGACGGCAAGTGCTGGGAGATACCAGAACAGCAATCGAACACCCATATAGCCTGAGAATGCGACGAAAAGAGCTAGATACAAGACATAGGCATATTTGATTGTGGGTCTGCTCGCGAGTATGTCGGGCAGGACTGCGCTTCTCTTGAATAAGCGTCGTACCGCCCACCGTACTGACGCCCGGTTTACTGACATCAGGTTGGCGATACCAAGCGCGTCACTCAGAAGCCAGTATCCATCCATACGAATGAACGGATTCAGATTGAAAAGTACGGTCATGTCATATACGGCGATCAGGACCAGATACGTGCGATCGCCCGTGGCGAACAGCGCAACGGTTGCAGCTGAAGCCGCGGCAAGGCTCATGTAAATGCCTGCCACATCAATCACCGCGCGGTAGCGGCGGGGCAGGCGCCAGGCCTGGCTCACATCTGTGTATGCCGCGGGAAAAATCAGGTAGATAGCCAGCCCTATTGATCCGTGCTTCACTCCATAACGCGTGCACGCGGCGGCATGACCCAGTTCGTGCAGGAAAAGGCCTGCGTAAGAAGCGGCAAACAGCAGCCCCAGGCGCCAGCCACCGGGCAAATGCTGCAGTTCTTGAAGGAGGTGGGGATGTGTCCACCAGAAGATCACTTGCAGGAAAAACATCGCCGGTAACAGGAATGAAATCAGACGCGGTGAAAATATCGGTGCAAGTGAACTGGTGAGCGGAGCTAAACGATTGTAGGAAACAATGGGAATACGCACAGCAAAGTACGAGGACTGCTTCTTTTTAGTTGTCCCATGTTCTCGCTGGCCGGTGATGATCTTCAGCAGCGTCAGTTTCTGGAGTATTTCCGTGAGCGCGTAATCCGTAAAGCACGAATCGGCAGGATCAATGAGCTCGCGTTTGAGATGTGCAAAATCCTTTGCGCCGGTGCTGAGTGATAGTACAACGCATCTTGCCAGGCCTCCGAGCTGATAATGTTTCCCATCATCGGTGGCGACGAGAAGCGTAGGCACGCTGGAGCTGCTGTCAAAGGGAGACGTCTCCACTTGGCTTTCCAGCGCGTAGACCGTGCCTGGTTGCGAATCAATCTCCGGTTGTGCGAGGGAACCCATATTTCTATTGGCAGCTTTCTCGGGCGCTCACTGTTTGTTGCGCTATGCCTTTTCGCTGGTCAAAGGACTTTCATAATCGTGGAGCACAGCCGGCCAGGGCGCTGCCCTGGCCTGGACCGCGCTTGCTCAGGTGCCTGGTATCACAGCGGCCACGCAACCCTTGCCTGTTTAGTTTCCTGAAGATGGCTTGCAGCACCCGATGTTGCCGCAATAATCATGACCGAGAAGAGTGGCCGTGACGCTTGCCGCCAAAGGGTCGAGCGTCATGTCCAGCCTCTCATCCAGTTCAATAATTTCCAGCTCAACGTTCTTCCGGTTCATTGCAGACTCCTTGTTCTATGTTGGTGCAGATGGTTTCCCAGACCAATGTCACAGTTGATCTCGTCCAAGCGAATCAGAAGAGCGCACCGTGACACTGGTCCTGGGTCTGAGAGTTGGCTACTGGCCTGACGACTTGTGGCAGCAGTCAATGTTCTTGCAATAGGTGTCGCCCAGCAAACTGCCGCTGATGCTGCTGACCAGCGGGTCAATGGTGAGATCAAGTCTCTCGTCCAGTTCAATGATTTCAAGTTCATTCTGGTTTTTCGGTTCCATGGTGAGTCTCCTTTCTTTCAGGGTTCCCGGCTCCGCCGGGCAAGAACGACGAATAGCGGGCCGCCTGCAGAGAGCACAGCCCGCAGTTCAAGGTGCGATTGTTCAAGGCGCGATTGAATTCGAAACGGGCGCTTGAGGCGGAAGCGGCTTTCCGTCGGCCGCTTTAATCCGAACCAGCCTTGACTGGCCCGCCCTGGTTTTTTCGAGCATCGCAAATTCCAGCGCTTGCCGGATGTTCTGCTGCTGTGAAGGACACGGTCTATGCCCCTCCAGCACTCTGGGTGCGGCGCAGACCACCCCCTGACATACCGGGACATAGAAACACTTCGAACAGCGTGTATCGGAGTGGTAGTAGGGGCGGACCCACTTTGCGAACAGCTCAAAGTCTATCTTCAACTCGCCGTCCGGGTTGAGGCTGCCCACCACGTTCCGCTCATCGTTGTCCATCAGGACGGTGCACTTCATTACCTTCCCATCCGCGCCAATCACGAAGTGATAAGGTCGGGCGGCATAGCAGACGCTGCCCACCGGATTAAGCCACTTGTCGGCGATCGATTCACTCGCCAGGCCCATGTCGTGCACCTTGTTTGTGAGGTCAAGAACGTGCTGGATACCTTCCTTCATTTCGCAAATGGGCAGCACATCGTCATTTTCTGATCCCATACGGACCACCGGCCGGAACCGGAGGGCAAAGCGCTCATCGGCCCCGAAATGCTCTTTGAACTCTTCAAATATGGCTTTCAATTTGTGCACATTTGTTCGATCGAAGTTCACGCGCAGGCACACGCCAAAGTTTTCGTCGTAGGACTTCATGGCCCGCAGGTTGTCCATGATGCGGTCGAACGTGGGGCTCCCGTCTTTCAGCGGCCGGCGGGCGTTGTGGTCTGATGGTGTGCCGTCAATGGTGATCTGGTACGTCAGCACGCCCCACTTCACCAGCTTCTGGGATCTTTCTGGTGTCAGCAGATAGGCATTTGTCGTCATGTCCGACATGAAGTGCACATCGTGTTCTGCTGCCATCCGCTGCATATAAGGCGCCAGCTCTTCAATAGCCTCATAACCGAGCAGAGGCTCTCCACCGAACCACGAAATGGCAAGCGATCCCAGTTGCTTGATTCGCTTCGCCACCAAAGCCTTGAGCCCTGCACGGACTGCCGGCAGCATGGTTCCGCGCTTGTATTGCTGGGAGCAGTAGATACATCGGAAATTACAATCCTCAGAAGCAAGCAGCGTGAGTTGCAGCACATCTGGGCGGTACTGCTGCAGGGCATAGCTCAGGTCCCATTTGGCTTGCTCGTCGCTATCTTTGCTGACGATATAGCCTTTCGCCAGCAGGTACTCACCTAGCTGATCGAGCTCACCATGAAAGCCTGCTTTGGAGAGGTACACTTTCGCCCGCTCTGCTGAATTTCCGGGTAGCGCACAGTTGTGTCCGGTCAAGCTGTTGTATAGAAGCAGCAAGCCATCGTGAGTGACGGTGTGGGCGTTGAACCGGGAAGGGAGGTAATGAAGGCCCTGGCTGCTGGCCCTGGTGTCTTTTCTACATTCATCCTTTTCTTCAGTCATGCGATCCTCACCTGTGGGCTGCAATATTAGGTGCAGACGCCTGCGGCTCGCATTGACCAGGAGCAATCGCGCGACTTGATGTTCGTCAAACTCTGGTGCTTAACAGGGAACAGGCAGGAGAGGAGCGTTAGGTTTTATGTTCAGGCGATTCGGGTGCGGTTGAAGCCATCGCCGAGCATGGTCTGCAGCCCGGCGCTCTTATCGCTTTTGATGGCCCGCAATTCGCGGCAGACCGTTTCTTCCGGCACTCCCAGTGTTTCAGCCAGTTCTCGCTGGCTCAAACGCGCAAACGCCGGTTTTCCGGCTCCTTCCGAGTGTTTGGCTCGTTGGCCAAGGTCAATAAGAACGGACTCAATACGCTTCCGTACCCGTGATCCGGAAATCGCCAGTTTGTCGCGGTCAGCGCGATGAAACATCTCATTAATCATCAAGGAGACCTTCCAAAGCAGTTCCGGCCTGGAATGGAGAGCCTTATGAAAATGAGCGGTACTCAGAAAAGCAGCCTGGGCGGGTTCACGCGCCACGGCCGAGAAGTATCGAACAGGCTCAGGGAACATGCAATCCAGTCCAAACAACTCGCCACAAATAGCGAATGATGCTATTCGTTCCGCTCCGCTCTCTCCCACGGTAGTTAATTTTATGCTACCCCGGCAAACCAGAAAGACTCCTTCCGCCGGGAACCCTTCGCGGTAAATAACGTTACCCTTGCGAAAGTTGACCACTTTGGCCCCTTGCACCAATTCTCCCCAGTGCGGTTGCGTAAGGGCGAGTGAGCATTTGCCTTGAGCAATACAGAACTGGCAACTGACAAGCGGCATGCAAGGACCGATCTTTCAGCCTGGTCTAGAGAAGTGCATTATGGCATCCACCTAAATGGATGTTTATAAATCGCTCTCTTGTTCCAAAAACAGAACCCTGATTGGCGTTTTTTAATGCATCGTTTGGTTTGTGATGTCGCTAACCATTGTCAACGGGCAGCACGGCTCTTCCGTTTTTCGGCGGGAGCACGCGCGGGTGGCTGATCGAGGGGGAGCGACGAACGTTTCCGGTTTTTCAGGCGAAGCCTTG
>JBAIYI010000830.1:0-1686 GCA_037915955.1 Terriglobales bacterium | reverse complement strand
GCGCACATGCCGGCGATGGCGTGGGCAGGAGAAATCACGCGGGCGAGGAGTCCGGCGAAGAGGCTGCCGATCGGCGGCAAGCCCAGAAATGCCGTTGAGTAGATGCTCATGACGCGGCCACGCATGGCGTCGTCCGCCAGGTGCTGCAGCAGTGCGTTCACGGTGGCCACCATGATGATCATGAAATAGCCGACCACCATCAACAACAGTCCGGAGAGCAGGAAGTTGCGCGAGAAGGTGAAGGCAATGATCGACGCAAAGAATCCCACGCCGGCGCGAATGACGAAAACGCCGCGGCGGCGGATCTGGCCGGCGTAGGCGATGGTGGCTGCGCCGCAGAATGCGCCCACACCGTTGCAGGCCATGAGAATGCCAAGGCCGCGAGCGTCAGAGTGCAGCACGTCGCGGGCGAAGTAGGGCACAAACGTGAGATATGGAACCGCGAGCAGACTGGCGATCGCGGTAAGGACCACCAGGGGGCCGGTGTGCACGTTTTGGAAGACATAGGCGAACCCCTGCTTCAACTTCTCAAAAAAGTGGCCCTCCGGGGGAGCGGTGCGGGCGGGGTACTGCATCTGCGTGAGCGCGAAGAGCACAGCAAGAAAGCTGAGGCCGTTGAGAAAGAAGTTTCCTGAGGGGCCGACCAGGGCCATGGCAAAGCCGGCGAGGGTGGGGCCGATCACGCGAGACATGTTGAACTGTGCCGAGTTGAGCGCGATGGCATTGGTGAGGTCTTCGCGCGGAACAAGCTGCGGAACCAGGGCCTGATAGCTCGGCGTGTTCAAAGACATGGCAATGCCGGTACCGAGAGCGAGAAGTGTGATCCAGCCTACGGTGATGTGGTTGAAGAAGGTCAGCCCGCTCATGATGAAGGCGAAGATCATCATGGCCGACTGCGTGCCCATGAGCAGCTTGCGGTTGTTGGTGTGGTCCGCGATCACACCGCCGATGAGGGCAAAGAAGAGAATCGGAATGGACGAGGCGAAGCCGACCATGCCGAGCCAGAATGCGGAGTTGGTGAGCTGAAGCACGAGCCAGCCCTGGGCGACGTTCTGCATCCAGGTGCCGATATTGGAGAGAAAGTTGCCGGCCCAGAAGAGACGGAAGTCGCGGTGGCGGAGAGCGCGGGTGATGCGCTGCACGCCAATGACAGTGGTTTCGTCGGCTTCAGGCGGCGCCGTTGATGCAGCCTGCGTCGGAACGACGAGGGCTGGTTTGGGTTGGAATTGTGAATCGGTGTCCAATGTTGTTCTTGAGGGGAAAAGTAATCATAAGTCAGGCACGGCCCGTTAGCCATTGGCGATTAGCCTGAGGGGAGCGGATGGTACTTGGTAATTGGTAACTGGCCGCAATGGGAGGCAATTAACAATTAGAAGCTGTCTCACAAATGACTCGCCGGGGTAACACGCTTTGTAGCACAGGCGCCCCGCCTGTGCCGATTACTTTCCACTGAGCCACGGATTTTTGATCTTGTTCGGTTTAGGCTTTCTCATTCCATGGTCAAGGACCAGCCACTTCGCGTCATCATTCAGCGCCAGATCGTCTCTTGTATGGAATGTGGTGAAGTACGAACCGCCGTCTCTTTCAAGGTGCGGCAATTTGCGGCGGTAGATTGTCATTCTCGCGGCACAGGCGAGGCGTGTGCGGTCTCATGACATCCTTTACACGGTGTTCTCAGGACATCCT
>JBAIYI010000090.1:0-5433 GCA_037915955.1 Terriglobales bacterium | reverse complement strand
GTGGCTGATTTCGCGAGCGATCCCGGCGCAGGCAGCGCGCCAAACGGAATGTAGTAAAGCGCTCCTGCCGGTGCGATCAGCACGCGCCGCGTCAGTTCGCCGGCAACAGGCTGGAGCAGCATGCGGCTCAGCTCTCGCGCTGCGCTCGCGATTTTGCCTTGCTGCAGCGAGTCGGCCGCGATTGCGGGGCCGCCGGTCAGGAGCGCGTACCAGCTTCGCGCCGCATCCTCGATTTCCGCGCGCTTCGGCAGCGTGGCCACTTTCACTGCGTCCCTGGTAACTGTGAAGACGTAGCTTCGCTCTTTTCCCAGGGAGTATTCGAGCAACGAGGTGTCGCGATCGAGAAGCTGCTGCATCTGCGCCACGGACATCGGTTCCGGCGAGGTAAGGGCTGCATACGCGGGAGACGATGTCCTGATCTGCCCTTCTACCTCCTGATACCGCGACAGGAGTTCGTTGAGCTCCTTCTCCAGTTGCGCTCGTTGTGCAGAGCTGCCGGCTTTTTCCGCCATGCTCAGCCGCCGGGCCATCTTGCCGCTGATTTCCGTGCGCAGCTCTTTTTCTTTTTCCAGAAGCTCCGGCTGCACTCCTTTGCGAACGTCAACGCTCTGGCTTGCCAGCATTTCCAGCAGCGTGCGTGCGCGTGCGCCCTCGGCCATCTCAAACGCTTTTTCGGTCTTGCCCTGCTGCACCAGCAGGTCAATGTATTCGGCGTAATAACTGGCGTGATCGGCGCGGAATCCGGCGCGGACCTCGTCTGCGCCGCCAAACCGTGTGGCCTGGCTCTCCAGCGCCGCGATCGCCTGCTCAAACCGTTGCAGCGCTGCTGCCGGATCGCGCCTGCGCTCAAGCCTGGCCATGCCGATCAGGGAATCCACCTTCCACAGCGTGCCTGCGTCGCTCTCTTTCCACACGCCAAGCGCCCGCTGAAAAAATGTCTCAGCCTGGCGGTCGTCGCCGCGTGCCAGCGCCACCTCCGCGCGTTTGTTGAGCACGTCGCCGTAATCCACGTTGTGCGGCGCCCGTTGCTCAAAGATGGTCAGAGCGGCTTCGTAGTTCTCCTCCGCCGCCGGAAGATTGTTTTGCGCAAAATGCACTTCGCCCAGGCCCGCCAGCGATGCCGCCAGCGTCAGGCTTCCCGGAAACGCTTTCTTCTTCCCTCGAATGGCTTCTTCATAGTTCGCGGCCGCCTTGTCCAGTTCGCCCATGTTCAGGTACATGGTCCCGCGGTTATGGGTGATGTTGATCAGGTAAACGCTTTCAGGATCGCGGGCCTGAATGATCTTCTCCGCCTGGTCGTAGCAGGACATGGCGCGGATGTCGTCGTGCCGGTAGTCATAGACTGATCCCAGATTCACCAGGCTGGCTGCCAGGTCCATGCCGTTGGGATCGAGCTTTTTTTCGATCTCCAGTGCGCGAAGGTGATACTGCTCGGCGCGATCCAGGTCGCCGCGGTCCACTGCGACAATCGCCAGGTTGTTGAAGGCGTCCGCCAGCTCCTGGGTTCCCGGAATCATCTTTTCTTTCATCGCGAGCGACTTCAGCAGGTACTTATCCGCCAGCCTCAGGTCCCCGTTGCGCAGTGCAATCACTCCCAGATTGTTCAGCGAACTGGCTACCTCCACGCTGCCGGGAAGCAGCCGCTCACGGATTTCAAGTCCACGCTCCAGCACGCGCTCGGCTTCGCTCAGGTCGTCCACGCGTACGGCCACCAGCGCAAGCCCGTTCAGGCTGCGGACCACCGTGAGCGTTCCCGGCGCCAGTTTTTCGCGGATCCGCAAAGCCTCAGTGGAACGTGCCCGGGCGCAGTCGAAATCGGCGCGGTCGAGGCACAGAATGCCCTGGTCCTGAATGATCGCTGCGGCCATCAGGCTTTCCGGCGCAATCTTCTTCATCTCTTCGAGCGCGAGTGCATAGCTCTTCGTGGCCGGTTCCCAGTCTTTGGCAATGCGATAGGTCTCCGCGCTGCGCCAGTAGATACGGGCTCCGATGGTAGGATCGGATGCCGCGGGACCAGATGCAGCCGGCTTCAATGCTTCGGCGAACATCTGTTGCGACTCTTTCCACTGTTTCGCACCGGCCAGTGCTTCACCGGCGTGAAACAAAATCCATGCCGCGACTCGATCGTCCTTCGCTTGCGCGGCGGCGCTCCGCCACTTCTCTATTGCGCCTGTCCGGTCGCCCGATTTCAACGCGCTCTCGGCATTCTGATACGCCGCTTGCGCGGCTCCGCTCAGGTTGGCCTTCGCTTGCGCATTCCATACTCCCGGCCCCAGCTCCCACGTCTGCGGCTGGCCGTTGCGCGTGCCCTCCAGCCGGACGACGCCCAGCGGCTTTTCTTCCTCTTCAACGTTCAGCAGGTCGATGGGTGAAACCAGCCCGCCCGCGTGGCCGTCGCGCGACCAGCGCAGGATGATGTCGCTTTCCTTCAGGTCGGCTTTCTCCAGTTCGGAGCGGGGCGTGATCTTCTCAATGACGATCCCGCTGGTGGCCGCTGGGTCCGCTGGCTTCTGCCGCGCGCCCGCCGCTGGCAGACAGAGCGAGAACACGGCGACGACCAGCGACATCCTCCGCCAGGGCTGCGCCGCCCTGCGCCTAAGTTCAGCCGCAAACCCTGCTTTGATTTGAGGAAATCTCTTGTTGAAAACCTTCTGAGCGAAAGCTGTTCTGCACACCGCCATTACTCCCGGCCGCGCTCTTGCCCTGCCTTGAATTTGAAATGGTGTGTCATGTTATATCCGAAACCGCTATCGCTGGCAGGTAATAAAGGGCTGGTACTTCAGGGCAGTAAAAAGCCTGGAGAAATGCAAAAGCCCCTCTCGTCTTGTCAGATAGAGAGGGGCTTTCTTTTTGCACGTACCGCGACCGCGGGCTGGTTCACCCTTCGTGGTCTGCCGTCGTGCGATTTTCAGCTACCAGCCTCTAGCCGTTAGCTTGCAGCAGAGCGTTCAGCAATCAGCGCTCATCTGCATAAATCTGCGGCGACCCGGCTGTTCTCTGCGGCCTCTGCGCTCTCTGCGGTAAACCGGACCCGGCTTTTACGCTGCCGTCGCCGCTGCCGCTTTCGCGTGCGGCATTCTCACAATCAGCACCGAGCATGGCGCATGCCGCGCCACCGATTCCGCCACGCTGCCCAGCAAGAACTTCTGGAAGCCTTTCTTGCCGTGCGAGCCCAGCACAATCAGGTCAGCATTCCACTCTTCCGCCGTTCCCAGGATACCGTTGCGGATCTCTTCGTCAATCACCCGCGTTTTCACCGTGAACCCGGCGCGACGTAGAATGTCCGCCGCGCAATCGGTCGACTTCTTGGCCAGCTCCGCCAGCTCCTGGCGACGCTCGGCCAGCTCCGGCGTCCATCCCGGCGCCATTTCCGGCGGCGCGGAGAAGTAAAAGGGCTCAACCACTTCCACCACCATCACTTCATTGGCTTCCGGCCGGAACTGTTCAGAGAGTTTGTGCGCGGCAAATTCTGAAAACGTGGAACCATCTGTTGCCAGCAGGATTCTCATACGTCCCCTCCAGCACTACAGCTATAGTTTGCCGCCGCCGACAACGCCAGGCGGTGATAGGGCTCACACCTTGTACGGCCGCATGCTTTATCGCACGGGTTGCGCTGCTCAAAAGAAATCGCGATTCACTGACGGATGCCACAGCTTCTAGCTACTAGCCTGAAGCGGCTCATTCTGCAATCAACACTCACTCCCTTAACAATTTGGCCCAGAAACACCGAACGATCATCAGTGTTCATTTGTGTAAATCAGTGGCAAAAGGTTTTCCTGTTTCCGATCCGCGCTCATCCTGATCCGCGGCAACCGGGTTGCTGTTCCGCTAACAGCCAGAAGCTAGTGGCTATTTACTTCTTCTGCATCTCTTCCAGATACGCCGTCAAATTCGTGATCCGCAGCGCGGTCTGCTTGTCGTCACGGAGGTCGGCCGACCGGAACAGCGGTCCCCACACCGGCATGTCAGACGTTCCGTGCGCGTGATTGCCGGTGCCGAACTTCAGGACGCCGGATACCTTCATCGACGGGAACTTGCCGCCGTTGCGCTGCGCCAGGGTGCCTAGATCCGGCGGCGGCGTTTTAAGAAACTCGACCGCCGGCCCGTCGCCGCGGCCCTGCGCTCCGTGGCACGCCGCGCAGTAATCGTTGAACATCTGCTTGCCGGAAGTCGGGTTGCTTTGGGTAATCGGGACCTTCTTCAGGCCGCCCTGCTCCTGGGCAACGGCCGCCCAGTGCCCTGCGACAACCATGCCGCCCACGCCTACCATGAAGATAGCCGCTAAAAAAAATGCCGGGAGTTTCATTGCTCCACCTCCACTACCATCACAAGCAAGCGGAGAAGCGGATGCAGTGCGCCGGTCACCGCTGGCTGTGACCCTTGTGGTGCCCAATTCCGTGGGGGTACGTTTGTGCTGGGGGGACGGACTTATTTCACATGCGGCCAGAGAAATTCCGCCATGCGGTCTTTCAGGTCAACGATGTCAGCCAGGCGCTTGTCGTACTCGGCCACCTTGGCTGTCGGCGGTATCTTGCGCTCGGTCAGTTCGATCCATTCGTCCAGCATGCCATGCGCCTTTTCCGCCACGGCGGGCTCGGTTTCAGAGTTCTGCCAGAGCTTCTTACACATCACAGCCAGGATGACGGTGTCCATCTGCAAAAGCTGTTCTTTGGTGACTTGCAGCATACATGGCGATTTTAGCAGGAATCCGGCATAGAGGCGAACAAATTGCGGAATCGAGTAATGGAGGCTCCGCGAAATGCGCAGACTAAGCTCGCTCCTCCGTTGGCAACGCCCTTCAGCCTGTGCGACACTGAACTCCGGGGGCCTGTAGCTCAACGGTTAGAGCAGCAGACTCATAATCTGTTGGTTGTAGGTTCGAATCCTACCGGGCCCACCATCTCCGTGCCGCTATTTCAGTTCCGTGATGATGGCATGCTGCTGTCCTCGGGCCAGCGTTTCAAAGTGGGCGCGATCACCGCGATTGAAGCGCACGTCACCCGGTTTGAAGGAGTTCACCGTCTCCTTGCCGTCGAGCGTGGTGGATTTCACCTCGCCATCTTCCAGGAAGACCACAACCACATCCTTGTCATGGAAGTGTTTGGGCGTGGGCACGCCCGCACTCCAGCTATAGTCCCAGACGATCACGCGATTGTTCTCCAAAAGCTTCTTTGACCCGGGACGCGGGAACGCCAAAGGCAGCCCGGTCTTGTTTTCGTACGGCGGGACGAACGCGTCTTTCAGATTGATGACAATGGAGCGGCCGTCGAGCTGCGGTCTGGAACCCTTTGCCCACCAGGTGACCTTGCCTGTAAGCGAGACCACGACCGTGTCGAACGGCTGGGGGTCCGCGCCGGTGGTGTCCCACACTTTCACGCGCTCGTTGTCGATGATCGGCTGCACCTTGGTGACGGGAGCAATCTGAAGCAGCGC
>JBAIYI010000878.1:0-5154 GCA_037915955.1 Terriglobales bacterium | reverse complement strand
GGACCAGCAGCACGGAATCGTAAACGTGAACTTCCTCAGCGCGCTGCGCAAGCGTGCGAAGTTCGGCGAAGTCTACATCGAAGGACTTCAGCCCGATGAAGAGAAGCTTCTGGAGGGCAGCCTGCGCTCGTGGAGAGCTCGCCTTCGCTCGGCATACATCAAGCCGGGTAAGCAGTACACGCTGAAGAGGCTGCAAAACGCCATCAAGTTCCTGCAGTCCAAACTAGGCAGCCAGCATTATCTTGCCGCGCGGGTGAAGCTGGTTTCCACGGTCTATCACGATGACACCAATCGGGCCGATATCCATATTTATGTAGAGAAGAGGTCGCAGATCCGGATACAGGTGGCCGGCGCGCACGTGTGGGGGCGGACGCAGAAGAAGCTGATCCCGATCTACCAGGAAAACAGTGTTGATCCTGACCTGGTGCTGGAAGGGCAGCAGAACCTGCAGTCGTATTTCCAGGCCAAGGGCTTCTTTGACGCGAAGGTTGAGAGCCACGTGGAGAAGCAGGCCTCAGGTTACACCATCCAGTACGACATCCAGAAAGGCAAGCGCGGCAAAGTCACCGGACTGGAGTTCCACGGCAACCACCATTTCAGTGACGACAAGCTGGAAGACCACGTAGCGATAACGAAGGCGCGCAGATTCATCCCGTTTACACATGGAAAGTACAGCGAGAAGCTGGTGCGCACCAGCGTGAAGAACCTGGAAGGGCTTTACCAGGCGGCCGGTTACAGCAAGGTAAGCGTGACGCCCAAGGTCACGAACGAGAACGGAAAGCTGAAAGTCGCATTCACGGTGGACGAAGGCGAGCGCGACATTGTGGAGTCGCTCAAGATTGAGGGCAACAACTCCATCCCTGAAAACAAGCTTGTAGGTCGCAAGGGCCTCAACCTTCAGCCCGGGAAGCCGTATTCGCAGCAGCTGCTGGACAACGATCGCGACCTCATCATGGCAAACTACCTGGATCAAGGCTATCTCACAATGGTGTTCCGTGCTGAGGTGAAGGCGCCGAAGAACGATCCGCATCACATCCAGGTGGTCTACATGATTGATGAGGGGCCGCAGGTCTACACCGCAAAGGTAGAACCCATCGGCGCACCTGACACTAATCCGGATGTGATCAAAAAAAGCGCCAATATCAAGGTAGGCAAGCCTCTGAGCCAGACAGCGCTGCTTCGCGGCGAAGGCCAGATGTATTCCATGGGCGGGACCTTTGACTGGGCCAACGTAGATTCACGGCGGCCGATCACGGAGCAGAAAGAGGCGGAGGTGCTGATCCGGCTGCATGAGGCCAAGCGCAACACCATTACTTATGGGTTTGGTTTTGAAGTGACCAAACGCGGTGGCAGCGTTCCCGGAGGAACCGTGGCGGTACCCGGCTTGCCGCCGGTTGGACTGCCGACGGACTTCAAGGCGAGCGAACAGACTTTCTGGGGGCCACGCGGATCAATAGAGTACACGCGCCGGAACTTCCGGGGCCGCGCGGAGACGCTCACCGCCGGAGTATTCGGGGCTCGCCTGGAACAACGCGCGACGGTAGGATGGGCGAACCCGACCTTCTGGAACAGCGTCTGGAGTTCCACGGTTTCTGCTTCCATTGACCGCTCGAGCCAGAATCCGATTTTCACTTCGCGCATTGGCCAGGCAGGCGTGCAGTTTGAACGTTATCTGGACGCGAAGAGGACCAAGTCAGTCTATCTGCGCTACAACTTCAGCCGCACGAGCCTGACGAATCTGCTGATTCCGGGGCTGGTGCTGCCGGAAGACCAGAATGTGCGGCTCTCAACGCTTTCTGCATCCTTCATTCGCGACACGCGCGATGACGCACTCGACGCACATCGTGGAATTTATGAAAGCTTCCAGGGCGACCTGAATCCGAGCTTCCTGGGATCGAATACGAACTTTACCCGCTTCCTGGGACAGACCGCGTATTACAAGCCGGTCTTCAGCAAGTCCGTTGTGTGGGCCAACAGCGTGAGGCTGGGAGTGGAACAAGCGTTCGCGGGCGCGCATATTCCCATTAGCGAAGCCTTTTTTTCCGGCGGCGGGAGCACGTTGCGGGGATTTCCGCTGAACGGCGCCGGACCACAGCGGGCGGTGCAGGTCTGCGGGGCGGGTCAGGCGCCACCCAACTGTCCGAACATTACGGTTCCCGTGGGCGGAACGCAGCTGTTAATCCTGAATTCGGAGCTGCGGTTCCCCTCTTCGCTGCTGAACAAGCTGGGAGGAGTTGTTTTTTATGACGGTGGCAACGTCTATAGCCATCTGGGGAAGCCGTGGGATGGCTATTCAAACACGATCGGCATTGGAGCGCGGTACGCAACGCCGGTTGGGCCGGTGCGTTTCGATATCGGCAGAAACCTGAACCCGATTACCGGGGTCAGCGCGTGGCAGTACTTCATCACTCTGGGACAGGCCTTTTGATGGTGCTCTTGTGAATTGGAACTGGAAAAAAATAATCCTCTGGGCAGTAGTCGCAATTTTTGTTCTCGTAATCGGCATTGGCGTGACGGCGGTGTTGCTGGTGCATCACAGCGACGGGTTCCGCCAGTCGCTGCTGGCAAAGATTGAGAGTTCGGTGAAGGAATCTACGGGAGCCACGCTTCAGGTGCGCGACTTTGGGCTGCGGCTCTCTACGCTCACACTTGATATTTACGGAATTGTGGTGCATGGAACCGAGCCGGCCAGCGCGCCGCCTCTGCTGCAAGCCGACCATTTGGGCGTGGGGATCACGATTGATTCCGTTCTCAGTCGCAAGTGGCACTTTCGCGATATCGAGCTGAATCATCCTGTGGTCGCGGTACGGGTGAACAAGCAGGGCGAGAATAACCTGCCCAAGCCGGAGAAAAAATCCACGAGCAGCAGCAACACCGACCTGTTTGATCTCGGCATCCGGCAGGTTGTTCTTGATCGCGGAGAAATCTATTACAACGACCAGAAAACACCGCTCTCCGCCAATCTGCGCAATCTGGAACTGACGGCGGGCTACGATCCCGGACCGAAGCGCTATCAGGGACACCTGCAATACGAAGACGGGCAAATACAGTACGGGCACTACGCACCACTGCCGCACAATCTGGATGCCGGATTTGCGCTTACGCCGCAGCGTTTTGTGCTGGACCGCATGGTTCTTGGGCTGGGCCAGTCCCAGGTGGTGCTGAATGCCACGGTAGATGACTACAGCAACAACCCTGACGTGCAGGCGAACTATGAGGCGACTCTTGTGGCCGCTGAGTTTGCCAAGGTATTGAAAAACCCTGAAGTTCCGGCAGGAACAGTACGGGTCAACGGTACAGCACAGTATCAGGCGCAGCCCGGACGTCCTGCGCTGGACAGCGCCGTGGTTCGCGGAATGCTGAGCAGCCCGGAACTGTATGTGAAGACGCCGAGCCTGCACACGGCGATCCGCAATGTGAGCGCAAAATATGAACTTGCCCACGGCAACGCAACGGTAGAAAACATGCGTGCGGAAGTGCTGGGCGGCCGCTTTGAAGGCAAGCTCACGCTGCTGGACGTAGCCGGAAATGGGCAGGGCAGGCTTCAGGCTTCGCTCAAAGATGTGTCGCTGGACGTGCTGCAAAAAGTGGCGCAGGCGAATTCGCTGCGCGAAGCGCATCTGGTGGGCAACGTCAGCGCGGATGCGCAGGCTTCGTGGGTGAAGAGCGTGAAGAACCTGACTGCCACCGCGAACGCCACAGTGCAGGCGGCCATCGGCCAGAATCCATCGACACCGCTGGATGGAGTGATTCATGCCGACTATTCCGCGGCTCGGCAGGAAGTTGCTCTGCACCAGAGCTACATCAAGACGCCGAAAACCTCCATCAATCTCGACGGCAAGGTCAGTGAGCTCTCGCAATTGCAGATTCGCATGCACAGCGAGGATCTGCACGAGATGGAGACTGTGGCGGCGAACTTCAAGACCGCTTCAGCTTCTGCGCCGTCGCAGCCGCTGGGACTCTATGGAACCGCCGACTTTGTCGGTTCGGTGAGCGGATCGACAAAGAACCCGAAAATTCAGGGCCAGTTCGCCGCCAACAATTTGCGCGTGAAAGGCAGCGCATGGAAGCTGGTGCGGACCAACATCAACGCAAGCCCTTCGCAAGCAACGCTGAGCAACGGTGAACTGCTTTCGGCAACGCAGGGCCGCTTCACCTTTAACGTGCAGACCGGGCTGAAGAACTGGGCCTACACTCCCAACAGTCCGATAGCGGTACAGCTCAACGCCTCGCAGGTGTCGATTGCGGATCTGGAGCGGCTGGCCAACAAGACTTATCCCGTGAGCGGCACGCTGGCCATGAACGTATCGCTGCATGGCTCGCAGCAGAACCCGGTCGGAAAGGGCACGCTTACGGTCACGAACGCGAAGGTGTCAAACGAGACCGTGCAGTCGCTGAACCTGAACTTTAACGGGGACGGAAATGCTGTAAACACGAAACTGCAAATCAAGATGCCGGCCGGAACCACGCAGGCGTCTGGCGTCATCTATCCGAAGACGCAGGCCTATGAACTGCAGGTTACGGGAGACAATATCCGGCTGGAAAAGCTTCAGACAGTAGCCGATAAAAATCTGCAAGTCGCCGGTGCAATCAACATCAATGCCCAGGGCAAAGGCACTCTGAAGAACCCGCAGCTTACGGCGACCCTCGACATTCCTAAGCTTCAGGTACAGAAGCAGACGATTCAGGGAATCAAGTTCCAAACCACTGTCCAGAATCATGTGGCGAATTTCGCGCTCGACTCTGCCGTGGCGGAGACCTACGTGAAAGGCCGCGGAACTGTAGCCATTACGGCGCCTTATCAGGCTGACGTAAAGCTCGATACTGGACGCATCGCGTTCGCTCCGCTGCTGGCGCTGTACGCTCCTGCTCAGGCCAGCGACGTGGGCGGTGAAACAGAGCTCCACGTGAGCCTGCGCGGGCCGCTGGCGGAGAAAAACCGGCTGGAAGCACATCTGGAAATTCCCGTGCTTGCGGGAAGCTACAAAGAGCTGAAGCTCGCGGCTGCACAACCGATTCACCTTGATTACCAGAATGGTACCGCGGTGCTGCAGCCCACGAGCATCCAGGGTACCGGGACTGACATACGCATGCAGGGCAGGGTGCCGGTGAACAACCTGAAAGCCGCAACCTTTCTGGTGAAGGGAACCATCG
>JBAIYI010000138.1:0-9745 GCA_037915955.1 Terriglobales bacterium | reverse complement strand
GATTGACGGTGATGGTGCTGCTGCCGCTGCTGCCCTGCGTCACGCTCAGGGAAGCGGGCGACGCAGATAGCGAGAAATCAGGAGTGGCCGTGCCGCCGCAACCTGTGAACTTGAAGTTTGCGATTCGCGTGCTCCAGTTGAAGGTGCCGCTGGCCTTCAGGTATTCAGTGGTGTACCAGAAGGTGCAATCGTCCACGGGATCAACCGTGATGGCGCTGTAGTCGCCCCAGCGGGTGAGAGTGCCGGTCTGCGAGCCGGTGCCGTTGATGATGGTGGTTTCCGCCTGCATCGTGCTGGCGGGATCGGTAGCGAGCCGGCCTGTGTAGGCGATCGCCGGATTGGTTGTGCTGCTGGAAACGCTGTAGCCCATGGCCATGTTGCCGGACTTGTCCATGGCGATGCTGCCCATCCAGCGATACTTCGCGTCCGGAGCGAACGTGCTTTGCTGCGCGAGTGCTGGTGTGCCGTTGGGGTTATTGATTTCGTACCAGCGCACGCCGCCGCTTGTTCCGGCGACGACCGAGTGGTTGACCACCAGCGACTCTTTGGTCCCAAGGTTGCGGTAGGCCAGGCGGTACATCAGGCGGTCAGCAAGTGAATCCAGCTTGTTGGTGGTTCCTGCCTGCGGAACGCAGGTGCCTCCGTTGCAGAGCGCAGTGAAGGCGGCAACTGGAATGCTGGTGGGACCGGTGAAGGTTGAAGCGGAGGGCGTGCTGAAATTCACATGGAACTTAAAAAGGTTGAGCGAGTTGGTGCCGAAGAACAGCATGAAATTCGGTGAGCCCGCCGGAGGAGCCGTTGTGCCGTCGAGGTCAGAGGGAAGCAGGCCTCCTACGGACGTGCCCTGCTGGAAGCAGACCTGGGTTGCGGGAAGGCCTTGCAGCATGGCATTGCGGTCATAAGCGCAGGCATCGGCGCCAACGAAGGCATTCGTGGTGCCGTTGAACATATTGAAGGTGGTGTAGTAGGCATCCGGCCACACGCCCATCTTCGGATAATCGTCAAAGTTCGAATAAGAGAAGGAGTAGCGGTTGAAAGTGCCGGTTGCGTCTGAGGTCGTGGAGACAGCCACGCACTGGAGGAAAGGAGTCGTGGAAACCGAGAACTGTGCGAAGACCCAGCGGTTGGCCAGTTTGTCATACAGGACGATGGGATCACCGTCATTGTTGGTCTGGCAGCCGCCACCAAAGCCGGACCACAGCGCGTTGCCGGCGGTCGGCCCGGTGATCCTGGCGCCCGTAGCTTTATCGAACACGGCGAACGAACTATTGACCCATTGCACGTACTGGGTGGCGCCGACCGCGCCGTTCGTGTCGGGCGGCGCGCTGCTCACGGTGAAGCCGGTGAATCCTGAACCCAGGCCATCAAAGCCGAGCCCGAGCGTGGGCGCCAGGGCAGCGGCGCCGATGGGAGACGTGGCGGTTTGCGCGGTTGTGTGCTGCAGCACCGGATCAGGTTCCGTTGCCGGCTTCAATCCCGGCGGCAGCGGAATGCGCCGCACCGGCTCCGCTTCGCGTTTCACGCCTTGCAGGCTGGCAGTGTCCAGGGTGGGCAGGTCACGCACCGCGGGCGAAACATCGTTGTGCAAGCTTCCGCGAACAATCAGAACATGATCGGGAAGCTGGATGTCAGTGTCTCCTATATTCGCCTGGGTTTGCGCGAAGGCGAGAAGACTCGAGAACAGCAGGAGAGTTGTGAGTAACAGCGAGAGCCAAGCGGCGCGAGGCAGGTTGCGCAACATTGATTTTCTCCTTTATCAACGGAACCCTAAGACGTCGAATGAGTGGGTGGGGGGACGAACTCAACTACCGGCGGTCGTAAATATTACTGTATGTACCCGGCCAGAGCACAAGTTTTTATTGGCAAGAACCTAAGCGTGTTCCGTTTTGGAACAGCGTTGCGCAGATACTTAAGACTAGAGTTTGGAGATAAATGATTACTTATCAGGCAGCTACATAAGAAGATCACAATCTTTATGTGACTAGTCACACATAGATTGTGACGGTAAGAGTGGAGTGTGAACCTTGCTGATCTAAGAGAAGGCTGGCCTTAATCCTGGGACACAGACCACCTTTAGTCTTCTGATACAAAAAAGTGGGCAGCCTTCAGGCCGCCCAACCTCTGGAGGGAGGAATCAAGACAAAGAGAGAAAACTTACTGGTTTGGTTGCGCCTGCTGCTGCGAGTGCTTCTGCATGCGCTCCTGCCGGCGCTGCTCGCGCTGCTGGAGAAGTTGCAGAGCTTTCTGCCGCTGTTCGGGAGTGAGTACCGCGTAAATCTGCGACTTGGTGCGCTCTTTCTCCACGATCAGGTCAGAGCTGATCTGAGCCTGCTTACTGGCGAAGGCGCGGGCCTCGGTCTCGTCAAAATTTCCAGTGACGTTCTGGTTGCGCGCCATCTCATTCTGGCGCATCTGCTGCATCAGGGGTTGGACCTTGGCATGTTCTGCCTGAAGGATGGTCTTCACCTGTGCTTGCTGTGCTTCCGTAAGGTTCAGCTCCCGTGTCATCTTTTTCAGCATCCATCCATGATGGCCGAAGCCACGGCCGGGACCAGGCTGCTGCGCGAAAGCTGCGAGCCCGACTGCCACGGCCAGGAGGATGGCGGGAACCAGGAAAAACTTCTTGCTCATGTTGAAACTCCTTTTACAATCCGAGCGACAGCCTGTTGCGGCTGTCATCAGTATCAACCCCGTTTTTTGCGCAACAAAGTTATGAGTTGTTAAATCGGGCTCAGGACCCTTCACATTTCTTAACCAGTTCAGTATGCTTCCGGGGTTTAAGGTGAAAGAACATGGCCTCAGTACTTCTCATTGACGACGACGCTGAACTCACCAAGCTGCTGGAGGAGTACCTGCAGAGCGAGCAACTGCAGGTGGACGCTGCTCATGACGGCCCATCCGGTCTGGAAAAAGCCATGAACGGCCAATATGCCGTGGTGGTGCTGGACGTGATGCTCCCCGGCATGAGCGGCCTTGATGTGTTGAAGCAGTTGCGCCAGAAAAGCGCTGTTCCCGTGCTGATGCTGACCGCACGCGGCAGTGAGCTGGACCGCATTTTGGGTTTGGAACTCGGAGCGGATGACTACCTGCCCAAACCATTCAATCCGCGCGAACTGGTGGCACGGCTCAGGGCCATCCTTCGCCGGACCACGAATTCTCATGGCGCGGCGCCGGGGCAGCCGGTTCATGTGGCGGATGTGGAGGTTCATCCCGAATCGCGCTCTGTATCATGCGCGGGGAAACCGGTAACCCTCACCGGAGCTGAATTTGATCTTCTCTACACATTCCTGCGCAACCCGGGTAAGATCATCAGCCGTGAGGACCTGACGCAGGCAGCGTTGGGACGGCCGATGTCGCCCATGGACCGGAGCATTGACGTGCATGTAAGCAATCTGCGGCGCAAGCTCGGCTCCTATGAAGGCGACCAGGAACGCATCAAAGCCATCCGCGGAAGTGGCTATGTCTATCTTCTCCCGGGAGAGCAGCCTTGATCTTTCGCAGCCTTTTCTGGAAGCTCTTTCTCTGGTTCTGGTTCACGGCCGCAACCATTATTGCCGTTCAGGCAGTCATGATCTGGCTCAATGACGTGGAAACCATGCCTGAGCGGATCAGCCGCGGTCCCTTGAGCGAAGGCCTCACCATCTTTTCTGAAACCGCGGTTCAGGTTTACGAACGCGGTGGAATCGATGCTCTGAATGACCTCATTCGCCGCACAATCCGTGAATCCGGGACGGAAATTTATTTCTACAACGGCGATGGCAGCCCGATTACGGCTCCCGGCGGAGACAATGTTCCTGAAGTCGTAAGTGAAGTGCAGCAGTCAGAACAGCCCGGCCACCGTGTCTCCAAAGTCTTTCTTGGTCGCTCCACGTGGGGGAAAATGGTTATCGACGCCACCGGGAAGAAGTACATCTTCATCGCGCGATTCCGCGCGCCGGGTCAGAGGCCGCCCCTTTTCCCGCCAAGCCGAATCTTCGCCATCGTCCTCACTGCCGGGTTGGTTTGCTACCTGCTGGCGCTTTATCTCACCTCGCCGGTAAAGAAGTTGCAGTCCACCGTGCAGGCTTTTGCAGAAGGCAACCTCGACGCCCGCGTTTCACCCGAGTTGGGAAACCGTGGCGACGAACTGGCGGAACTTGGGCGTGAATTTGATCGCATGGCAGAGCGCATCGCCAATCTTATCTCTTCCCAGAAGCGCCTTCTGGCGGATATCTCACACGAACTCCGCTCTCCGCTGGCGCGCCTCACTGTGGCGCTTGAGCTGGCGAGGAAGAACAGCAATCCCAAGGCAGACCAGGCTCTGGACCGGATCGAGCAGGAATCCGAGCGAGTCAACCAGCTGGTCGGTCAGCTATTGAAGCTCACGCGTCTTGAAAGCGGCGCTGAAGAGGTGCCGCCTGAGACTGTCTCTCTGGAAGAGCTGGTGCAGCAGGTGATTGAGGATGCGGACTTCGAGGCCCACGCACTGAACAAATCGGTAAAGGCCACCCGCCTGGAACAATGCCGGGTGGCGGGATCGGTTGAGCTGCTGCGCAGCGCGGTTGAGAACGTGATTCGCAACGCCGTGCGTTACACCCCTGAAGGGAGCGCCGTGGAAGTTGCACTGCAATGGCGGCTTGATACCGCCGTGCTCACCGTAAGGGACCACGGCCCTGGCGTGCCGGAAGCAGAGTTAGCGCACATCTTTGAACCGTTTTACCGGGTGAGCGAAGCTCGCGAGCGAACCAGCGGCGGCGTTGGTCTTGGACTTTCCATTGCCGAGCGGACGGTCAAGCTGCATGGCGGCAGCATTCGCGCGGAAAACGCGCCCGATGGTTTACTGGTCACACTGGAACTGCCGCTGGCTTCCACCGTGACTCCGGCGCAGAGCGCGCCAGAGTCCGTCCACAGCTAGATCAAGAAGCAATCTTTTCGCCTTCCTGCTTGGCGTCAGGGTGACCATGCTCAGCTGCGGCGTTCTCAATCTCTGAGTTGATTTCGCCCCCGATCAGGATCGCCAATCCCGTAATGAACAACCAGTAAAGGAGGATGATCACCGCGCCCAGCGATCCGTAAGTCTTGCTGTAGCTGTTGAAGTAATGCAGATAAACGCGGAATCCGAGCGAGGCGCCAATCCATAGAAGTACGCCGAACAGCGATCCCGGTGTGATCCACGTCCATTTCTGTTCCACGTCCGGTCCCCAGAAGTACATGAGGGCAAAGCTCAGCACCAGGCAGAAAAATGCCAGCGGCCACTGCAGAACTTTCCAGGCGAGCACCGTTACGTCACTGAGGCCGGTGTGCGAGCCTGCAAACTCAGCAATATCGCCTCCGTAAAGAATGATCACCAGGGCAACCACCGTGAGCGCAGCAAGCGCAATCGTCAGCGCTATCGAGATCAGCTTTTGCTTCCAGTAAGGCCGCGCGTCTTTCACGTGATAGCAGCGGTTCAGCGCATCCATGATCGAACTGATCCCGCCGGAACCTGACCACAAGGCAAGCAACAGGCCGATCGCCAGCTTCAGCCCTGTGGAATTGGTGGCGATTTCTTTCAGGGTCTTTTGCAGGAGCGTGAAAGCGTCCGGTGGCAGCACGCGCTGCGCGTAGCCGAACATGCTAGCCTGCAGGCTCTGGCTCTGGGCGAAGAGTCCCAGAACGGCCACCAGGAAAAACAGCATGGGGACAAGCGCGGTTACAAAGTAGAACGAGAGGGCGGCGGAGCGGGTGAGCACCTCATCTTCGTCGATCTCCTGATACACGCGCTTTCCGAGCGCAAGCGGCCCCAGTCCGCCCAGCTTCCACGGCGATGCGTGTTCTTTGGCGCGCTCTTGCTTCCGGTGATCGGCTTCAGGGTTGAATTTGTAGAGTCGCACAGCTCCCCTCCGGTTTCAAGTCCGTGAGTGGTTTAGATGAGCGGCTGCCATGGAGGGAAACTGCTGAACTCGGGTGTACCACCCTGGGGGAGCGGGAACAGTGAAGACTGACAGCTCATCCAGAAACCAGTCAGGGCCTGGTTGTGAGGTCAAAAAGACCAAACCCGGCGCAGGTTGCTGACTGCGAATGTCAACTTCCGTTCCCGCCCCCATCAGGGTCAGAGAGAAAAGAATGAATACTTATAGGACGAAGTTGCCCGGCGAGAGATAGCCTGAGGAAAAAAAGAAATGTAAAAATTCACGGGGGCCCCACGATCCAACGGTTAAATGAGCCGCGAGGCCGACTTGCGTGCCGAGCGGCCTGCAACAGGAGCCCAGATGAGCTTTGGGCGATGAGGGACTATAGCGGTGTCTCGCGAAGCGAGCAAAAGAATAGAGCGCGAGGCCGACTTGCGTGCCGAGCGGCCTGCAGCAGGAGCCTAAACGAGCTCTGGGGGACGAGGAACTAGCGCGGTTTTCTCGCGAAGCGAGCCTTAAACACGTGCGACGACGCCTTCCACTGCTCTGCCGGAGCCCGATCCGTAGCGCGAATCCACATATTCGTTCAGGATCTCAATGAACTCAGCCACGATTTTGTCGCCCTTCAAGGTAGTCATCAGCCGACCATCCACAAAAACGGGCGCTTTCGGCTCCTCAAACGTGCCCGGCAGTGAAATGCCAATGTTGGCATGCTTCGATTCCCCGGGACCATTCACCACGCATCCCATGACCGCCAGCTTCAACTCTTCCACGCCAGGATACTTCTGTTTCCAGATTGGCATGTTGTCGCGCAGGTAAGACTGGATTTGTTCCGCCATTTCCTGGAAGAAGGTGCTGGTGGTGCGGCCGCAGCCGGGACACGCTGTGACCTGCGGGGTGAAGCTGCGGATCCCCAGTGACTGCAGGATCTGCTGCGCCACAATCACTTCTTCCGCTCGATTGCCATTCGGTGCCGGCGTGAGCGAAACCCGGATCGTGTCGCCAATGCCTTCCTGCAGCAGAACAGCCAACCCTGCCGTGCTGCCGACGATCCCTTTGGCGCCCATGCCAGCCTCAGTGAGCCCGAGGTGCAGCGGATAATCACAACGCGCCGCCAGGTTGCGGTAAACGTCGATGAGGTCCTGGACTCCGCTGACCTTGGCGCTCAAGAGAATGTAGTTGTGCGGCAGGCCGGTCTCTTCGGCGATCTCCGCCGAACGCAGCGCGCTCACCACCATGGCTTCCATGGTCACGTCGCGGGCGTCTTTCGGTTCCGGGCTGCGGGAGTTCTCGTCCATCATGCGAGTGAGAAGCTGCTGGTCCAGCGATCCCCAGTTCACCCCGATGCGCACCGGCTTGTCATTTTTTATGGCCACTTCCACCATGGCGCGGAAGTTGTTGTCGTCCTTGCGGCCCACGCTCACGTTGCCCGGGTTGATGCGGTATTTGGCCAGCGCATTGGCGCAATCGGGATATTTGGTCAGCAGCAGATGGCCGTTGTAGTGGAAGTCTCCAATGATCGGAACAAAAATATTCTGCTTGGCAAGACCTTCCACGATTGCCGGTACAGCTTTGGCCGCAGCGTCATTATTCACGGTCACGCGGACCAGCTCTGATCCGGCGCGGGCGAGCTGCGCCACCTGCTGGATTGTGCCCTGAACGTCGGCCGTATCAGTGTTCGTCATAGACTGCACGACCACCGGTGCGTCTCCGCCTACTCGCACGTTGCCTATCTTTGCTGTGACTGATCTTCTACGCTGTATGGAAGCCATTGTTATCTAGTTTACCTGATTCGGACTGGCGGCAGCCCGGCGAGGGTGCGAAGGCCGCATCAACGACCTGCGGCCGCAGAGCGCGTTTTCACTGCCGAGGAAGAGGCTATTGCCGGGGCGGTGGAGCGGCGGTATCGGGCGACCAAGAAAGCGCCGAGGAGCATAGGCGCCCAAACCCAGATCATCTCCGTCCAGAAGACCTGCAGCCCATATGCAGAGAAGATGCGACTCACGCCAATGGGTGAAACGGAAATGGGCCTCCAGGAAAAGAAGTACCGTGTGCGATCGAACGGCGAGAAGAACGCCACACCCAGGCCGCCATCAGTGAGAGCGTCCAGTACGCCGTGCGAAGCCGTGACCAGGAAGAGAACCAGCGCGGTTCGCATTCTCTCGGAGGCTTTCTGTGCCAGGAAGTAGGCGAGCACAATCGCCACAGTGGCAGCGAAAAGAAGAGAGTGCGTGATGCCGCGATGGCCCCAGAGTGCGCCGTAGGGGACGCCCAGGCGGAGCCCGACCACGTCGAGATCCGGCAACATGGAACACGCCGCCGCAGCCAGCAGTAAATGCCGGCGCTGCTGCGGCCCAGCCTGCCAGTCGCGCCCCAGCACAGCCCCAACCAGTCCATGGGTGAGCAAAGTGGCCATTGCGAGTAGTCTCAGGATAAGCTCTTGAAAACACTGCCGGAATCGGCGATCCACCTGAGAAGATTCGTGGCGCGTGTTAGGGTAGAAGTAGCACCGTGAGCGCGGCCACAAGCCGCCGCATCGGAATCCTGGACTACCCGAATGGTGTCTAATAGAGAAGTGTCCGTGTGTTTCTCCGCAATGATCAAACGTTTTTCAATGGTTCTTGTGTTTTGCTCCAGCCTCTTGTGGGCGAAGGACCCAGGCGGCGTTCTGCCACAATCGTTCAATGGATGGCAGATAGAGAAAACCACGCAGAAGTCAGGGGACGATCCCGCCGCCGTCGATGCGGCAGATGCAGCAGTGCTCAAGGAATACGGATTCGCCGGTTTCGAATCCGCCACGTTTGCCCGCAACGGCCGCAAGATGCAGGTCAAGGCGGCGCGATTCAATGACGCCTCTGGCGGATACGGCGCCTTCACCTATTACGTCCAGCCCCTGATGCGGCCGGAGAAGATCGGCGATCTCGGCGCGTCCAACAATCGCCGCATTCTTTTCTATCGCGGAAACATTCTGGTGGATGTCACTCTGGAGCAGGTGACGGCGATGTCCGCGGCAGATCTGCGCGCTCTGGCCGATGCGCTGCCACAGGTGCATGGCAACATTTCCGCACTGCCCACATTGCCCGGCCAGCTTCCGAAGCAGAGCCTTGTGAGCAATTCTCAGCGCTACATCGTGGGCCCCGCAGCCCTGGATCGTCTTGGTGTGCCGCTTCCCGCGAGCCTGGTGAACTTCAGCATGGGCCCGGAAGTGGAACTGGCAACGTATCGTACGTCTGACGGTGAAGCGAAGATGACCATCATTGGTTATCCGACCCCACAGATCGCCGCAGAGCGCATGAAAGCGATGCAGGCCGCGAACCTGCCCGGCGGACCGTTCTTCTTCAAACGTAGTGGACCGCTGCTGGCGGTGATCAACGGCAATATTCCTGAGAGTGAAGCGCAGTCGCTGCTCGCCTCAGTGAACTACGATGCTGACGTTACCTGGAGCCAGCCCACCAAACCCAACCCGCGCGACAACATTGGTGTGCTGATCGTCGGAATTTTCACGCTGGTGGGTGTGATTCTGGTGATCGCATTGATCTTCGGCTTCGCTTTCGGAGGCGTAAGAGTCGTTGCCAAGAAGCTTTTCCCGAACCGGGTGTTCGATAAGCCAGAAGATGTGGAGATCATCCGTCTTGATCTCTGACAAATTGGCGTAAGTTGGTGAAATCAGCATGTTTACAGTCAGCCGTCTGGCCGGAGTGACATTTTTTGTCACTTTTCCGCGGCTGTTGACGTTTTCGTTAAGTTGCTGAAAAGAAAGGCATTTAATCTGGAAAAATTCCTTGACACTGCCTTTCTACCACCCATAAGATTTTTTCCAGAAAGTTCTGATGGTTTTTTGAACCTCCGTTGGAACTATTCTCCCTTGAAAGGAA
>JBAIYI010000061.1:0-20687 GCA_037915955.1 Terriglobales bacterium | reverse complement strand
CGACCCGGATGGAAATGTGGTCGTCACCGCAGGGCATCCGCATTATCAATGACAGTTACAGCGCTGATCCCATCTCAGTGCAGGCGGCGCTACGTTCCGCGATCCTGGCTGCGCCGGAGTCTGGCCGCAAGATCTTTGCTTTTGCCGGGATGCGGGAGCTGGGGGCCGCATCGGCGCGGGAGCATCGCCAGGTGGGAGCTCAGGCAGGGCAGAGCGGCTTCAGCCATCTTTTTCTTGTTGGCAATGGCGACCTGAAGAGCACTGCGGAAGGTTTCAAGGTGGCGCAGCCGCAGGGTACCGTCACGCAGGTTGCAAACCCCGACGAACTCAAGCAACAGCTTCTGCCGATGCTGCGGCCGGGCGATACCGTCTTATTTAAGGGCCCAAGAAATGCCGGCATGGTCAAGGCTGTGCAGGACCTCTCCGGCGCCATCGCGCAGCGCTGCGTATGGGTGAACCTGGCGGCGATTGAAGGCAATATCGCTCGTTTCCGTCGCCATTGCGGTTCAGGAACTCATGTACTGGCGATGCTGAAAGCCATGGCGTACGGCACCGCGCTGGTCCAGTTGGCTTCGTGGATGTCGCGGCTCGGCGTTCATCACATTGGCGTCTCTTCCGCGAATGAAGGCGTGGCTGTGCGCAAGAGCGGCGCTGACCAGGAAATCTACGTCTTTCTCTCCGAGCGGGAAGACGTGGACAATCTCTTGCGCTACCGGTTGACTCCGGTGATTTATTCGCGCGATCTGGCGGAGGTCTTTGCGCGATCACTCCAGAACGGCGGCGTGCTGAATGTTCATCTGAAAGTCGATACCGGCATGCACCGCGTGGGGGTGACACCCGAAGAGGCGCTGGACGTCGCCAAGTTCATTCGGTCCAGCGGAGTAATGCGGCTGATGGGCGTGTGCACGCACTTTGCTGCCGCCGACGACGCCACGGCAGACGACTTCACTCTACAGCAGATCGCCACTTTTGACTCGGTGCTTGCGCAGCTCCGCGCCGCCGGCTTCGAGCACTTGAACATTCATGCCGCGAACACAGCCGCCGCCGCGCGGTTTCCGCAGGCGCGCTACAACATGGTGCGCGTTGGCCTGGGGCTCTACGGAATCTATCCTTCCCCTGCGGTGCAGCAAGCACTCGAACTTGAGCTGGCGATTGGCGTGACAAGCCGCATCACCAGCATTCAGCATTTTCCGGCGGGGTCAACGCTCGGATACAACCGCACCTACACGGCGCCTCGCGACATAAGGGTTGGCATTGTTCCCTTCGGCTACGACGACGGCCTGCCATGGGCGCTGGCGGGGAAAGGAAGTGTATTGGTGGAAGGCGTACGCGCGCCCATCGTTGGCCGCATCAGCATGGACCAGATGCAGGTGGATGTGACCGATCTTCCCGGCGCGGCGGTGGGGGCGGAAGTTCTTCTCTACGGGACCCACAATGGTCACGTGCTGCGGCCGGAAGAAGTGGCGGAAAACGCGGGCACTATTACGCATGAGCTGCTGACGCGCATTGGCGAACGAGTGCATCGGATCTACGTGGAGCCCTAAGACTACCGCGAGTCTGTTGGGAGTTTGCCGCACCGCGCAGGAGTAGAATGGCCCCATGAAAATCGCTCTGGGCGCCGACCACGCCGGCTACGAACTGAAAAACCAGATTAAAGCCCATCTCGCGGATAAAGGGCTTCAGACGGCTGATCTTGGCACCAACTCCGGCGAGTCTGTGGATTATCCAGATTACGCCGAGGCCGTGGCGGAACAGGTGAGCAAGGGCCAGAGCGATCTTGGCATCCTGGTGTGCGGCAGCGGTATCGGGATGGCAATTTCCGCTAACAAGATCAACGGTATCCGCGCGGCCAACGTATCCAGTGAATACGAAGCCCAGATGTGCCGCGAGCACAACAATGCCAATGTGCTTGCGCTGGGCGCACGGATACTCGCTCCCGAGCAGGCCATGAAAATTGTTGATAAGTGGCTGGCAACCAGTTTTGCTGGAGGAAGGCATGAGCGCCGCGTGGAAAAAATTGCTGCGCTAGAGCACCATCAGCCCGCCTCGTCCGTCTAACAGCATTGCCCGCAGCTTGATGTGCTCTTAAGTGATTGTGAGTTGCTGGCGTGCATTTCATGGCTGTATGATTCGGCTGTACCCTTCACAATGAGAGCAACGCGATCCACGAACAGAATTCTGGCCCTATTACTGGTGTTGGCAATAGGCACTATTCTTGTGTCTCCGTTGCTGGACTCTGAAGACGCGGTGCTGGGTCATCATCATCACGCTGCGGCAGCCGGAACAGCCCCCATTGCACCGGCTGCGGTTGCGGCTCCCGTTGTGGGCGCCTCGCGCTCCATGCTGCAAGCTGTTTTCGCGACCAAATCCGCGACGTTCGCCATGCGCTGTTAGAGCGCACCCCTACTCGCCGCAAAACGTAGACAGCAATCCCCAGTCGCTCCCATGACGCGCGATCTCGCGCCCGTGGGTGGCACTTCAGCGAAAAAATGCCGGCGGCCATTTGCCGCAAAAGGAAATCCATGCGTAAACACGCGCTTATTGTCCTCCTGCTCTGCCCATTCCTGTTATTGATCGCTGGCTGTGGAGGCAGCGGTCAGACGCAGGCTCCTCCGCCCGTCCAAAGCACCGTAACCATCACACCCGCCAATGCGACAGCACTGGTGGGCTCCAGTCTTTCTTTCACCGCAACGGTGCGAGGCTCCTCGAATAACCAGGTCACCTTCCGCGTGATAGAGGGGGCAAGCGGTGGAGAAGTGGCAGCAAACGGGGACTACGTTGCGCCAACTGCTCCCGGCACATTCCACATACGTGCGGTGAGTACGAACGACCCATCGCAGTTCGCCGACGCGGTTGTCATGGTGCACGATTATCAAAGGCAGGTGGAGCGCCTTCCCGATGCACCTGACGGCTTTGATCAGGCAGCTACTCAGTTGCTTCGCGACGGAACCATACTCATCGCAGGCGGGTTCGGGTTTGCTCTTCCCCATCGGCAGGGACATCGTTATATCCCTGAGTTCCAGAGCTTCTCCCCGGCGGGCGCCATGACCACGCCGCGTCTGAATGACGCAGCAATGATGCTGCCTGACGGCAGGGTTCTGGTTACCGGAGGTGATGACCCGGCGCTGGGATCAGATCCTTTTCGTCCTGTGCTCAAAAGTAGCGAGATCTATGATCCGGTGCCTTCCCAATTTGCTGCCGGACCAGAAATGACTGTTACACGGCGTAATCACGTTATGACTCAGCTCAAGGATGGACGTATTTTCCTGAGCGGAGGCATACAGTTGGCAGGCAGCGGCTTTGGAGCATCGCCTAACACTGAGATCTACGATCCTTCTGTCAACACGTTCACCGCCAGTGAGCGCATGCTGGAAAACGGACGATGGCTGCACACGGCAACATTGCTTGCTGATGGCCGCGTGCTGCTCGCTGGCGGCAGGAACAACAACTGTAAGGAGACTTGTCCAAACTTCCCGCTGAACAGTGCAGAAATCTACGATCCGGTCTCCGGCTTGTTCACCCCCACCGGCCCGATGAATATCGCGAGGCATTCCCATACCGCGACTCTTCTGCCGGATGGGCGAGTGCTCATCATCGGCGGGGAGACCAGCGATAGTGCTACCGGGGCGAGAGCGGAGGTGCAAACCACGGAGATCTACGATCCGGTATCAGGGGCGTTCACTCTCTGGGTGAACCTTCTTCAGCCACGCGGCAGCCATGCGGCCACGGTCCTGAATAACGGAAAAATTCTGATCACGGGCGGTGTCATACGCGATCTGGTGGCGACGGTTACGACTGAAATTCTCGATCCCGCAACCGGCGTCGTCGTCGCGGGGCCGGACCTGCACGAGCATCATGTTCGCCATTCCGCCATTCGCCTCCGCAATGGCGAAGTGGTGGTCCTGGGAGGTTCGAATCTCTTCCAGGCAATGCCCGTGGTGGAGAGGTTTCGGTAAGGCATTCTCGCCCATGCGCGCAGGAGACTAATCGGCCAACGGGCAGGCTTGGTCGCCGGGAGCAGTAGAGACCCGGCGGCCAAGCAAAAATAAGGTAAGACCGGCGATCATGCCGGAAATCGCGATCAAAGGTCCCACCATCAGCAGGCCTAGCGTGAGCGCGGCGATCAGGATTCCGCCCGCCTGATTCATCTTCCAGCCCCTCTCCAGCAGCGGCAGCCCCAGGGCGTACAGTACGGCGAAAATCGCGAACGCCCCTGCCGTCACTCCGATTCCGCGCAGCATGGCGACGCCTGGAGCCTGCGTGCGGGAAGGATCGAGAATTGCAGGACCCCAGGCGGCTCCTGCCAGTGTGGCTGCCAGTCCCGGGACGAGCACGTAGAGGCACAGGGCGGGAAACTTTACGTCAGGACGAAGACAGAAAATCCCAGCTGCAAGAAAACCAAACAGACCAAACCACGCAGCCGAGATTGCACGCCGGGCAGTGGCGGAGAGCATAAAATCCTACTTTCTACCTTCTCCTGGGGAGGATTATACGTCTCGCGCGACCAGCAGTACCGGCCTGTGCCGCGTAAACAACCTAAAAGCGTTTGCCTGCGTGATAGAAGAAGTAGCAACCGGAAAGAAAAATCGCCTCCAACTCGATGAAGGTCAAGAGAAAGCTGTTGTGGATGCGAAGCAGAACTTTATTTTCGGGGCTCCACTCATTGAGTGGGACGCGCAGCTGCAGCGCCGCGTACATTCTGCGCGAGACGGTCACAAAATAGTACAGCAGCAAGGCATACAAACCGACGGCAAGCGCCACCGTGAACACCGGGCCCAGACTTTCGAGCAAGCCAGCCATACCCCAGCTTGCTCCGCTCAGAACAAAGTGAAAGAGGAACAGAAACACAAGGTTGAGATAAATTCCTTCGCTGCCGGCAAAGTAAAGGAAGAAATCACCGGAGTGGCGGGCGAATTTGGCACGCGAGAAGTCATGCTGAATCCCGCGGCGCACGCCACCTGCGCTCAGCACAAGAGCGAGACTGAAGAACAATGGAATTCCTGAAAGCGCCACGGCACGCGCATTCTGGGCCGCTCGCAGGTCCTTCTCCTTCTGTTGCATCCGCTGTTTGAATTCATCAACGCTCTTCGTTGTGTCGTCCAGCGTAGCGTTGAGCTGTGCCAGGGCCTGCTCGCGGCTGAGCGGTTCCGGTGACATCTTCAAGTGGAATACATCCGCGCGGGAATGTGAGATCCGGCTGATCTCCGCCTGGGTGGCGTCCAAAACTGCCTGCTGGCGGCCGATCTCTGTTTCTGTGGCAGACTGCATCTGCACCAGGTCTTCATGCAGATTGCCGGCTTCACGAGTCATAAACCAGTTGAATAAGGAGGCAACCACTGCGACTGCGAGCAAGATTTGCAGGGAGAAGGCATAAGGCCAGCTCCAGCCGGGCATCGCAGCCATGCCGGCGTATCCCACCAGATCAGGATGGCGGTCCAAAAGAGCCTTTTGTTTCAACAGGGGAGGACCAGGATATTGGCCCCACTCGTGTTGCAGAAGCTCCGCCGGAGAGAGCTCTATCTCTTGCTCCCTAAGATTTTCTTCCGGCTGGAAAACGGTCTCCGGCATGGTACTGCCAGTCTTATCACAGTAGCAAACCGGTCAACAAACACCGATGGTGCACTCGGGTAAATGCACCCCCGCGGATGCACAAATCGGACTTTCGCGCCGGTTACTGGGACTGGGCCTGCAGAGTGATCCATTCCGGCGAGACCGCGATCGGGAAGGGCGATCCGGCTACCGGAGTGAGTGCGCCGTTATTGCCGATGGAGAGCACGGAAATGTCATTGGTCGCCTGGTCGGCGATGTAAAGGAAGCTGGCCGAAGCGGCGAGAAATCCCGGTCCGCGGCCAGTGCTGGCGTAAGGGGAGCCAGGCAGGGCGGAGAGAGTGCCGTCTGGCTTGATCAGAAAACCGGAGATGGTGCTCTCAGTCTTATTGGCGACGTAGAGGAAGTTCCCGGTAGCGTCAACGCATGAAGCCGCGGCGCCTGCGCCGGCGGGGAAGGGCGAACCGGGTACAGACGACAAAGTACCATTTGCGCCGATGGCAAAGGCAAAGACTGAGTTTGTGGCGGAGTCAGTCACATAAAGAAATTGCCCGGTAGCTTCCACGGTCACTGAGGTGGGGTTTGTGCCTGCAGCGATCAAGGTCTGCCCACCAAGCTGGCCATTGGTGTTGTTGACGGGCATGGAGAACACTCCCTGAGTGGGGCTCACCACGAAAAGAGCGTTCCCCTTTGGGGAAATCGCCATGGCTGAAGGCGCGGTAAAGTTTCCATAGGTCGCGGTAGCTCCGGCGGGATTTCCGGGAGGATTGGTGATTACGGAGAGCGCGCCGGTGGAAGGATCGAGCAGGAACGCGGAAATGTTTCCCGAACCCTGATTCAGAGCGTAGACAAAAGGTCCTGTGGGAGAGACGGCCGCGGAAACCGGTGTTGCCCCTGTACCGAAGATGTTAGGAGGAAGCACAGGAGGAATCGCGCTGTTGGTGGGAGGAATGGTAAGTTCGCCGTTGCTGCGGTTGATATCGAGTTGAGTGAGATTGTTGCCGGCGGAGTTGGCGATGTAAATGAAATCTCCAGGCTGGTGGATGGCAAGTGATGCCGGCTGCGAGCCGGTGGCGAAGTTCGGTGTACCCAGCGCTGTTACGGCGCCGTTGGCGTGCAGAGCGAACCCAAACACTTCATTGGTGCCCCTGCCGGTCACGTACATAAAATCCTTCTCGCCCTTGATGCACCCGGTCAGCCCGGCCATGGCCAGAACGGCGGCCAGAACAATACTCGCCTTCATGCTTTCTCCTCAGATTTGCCGCAGAAATATTGGTTACGAGGATAAATGAGCGCCCTCTAAATCAGCAATCACGTGGGCGCGCAGAGACCTGACCAACAAGACGGAGAACGCACATGCAGAGGATTTTTGCGGCGAGAGTGAGCTGAGGAAGGAGCGGGTTAGTAGCCGCCCTTGAGAGCGTAACCCTGTTCCAGAGGAAGTTTGCCGTCGATTTTGAGCACATTTACTTTGCCGTTAAGGGAGTAAACGTCCACCAGTCCGACGGCGCCGGGAATCGATTCCACCTGCTTGAGCAGATCCTGTTCTGATCCGGCGATGATAAAGCTGCTGCGATGCGCGTTCAGCAGCGCTTTGAATTCCTCTGCGGTCATGTGATAGAGCGCATGGATGGCGGTTTGCATTTCCGGAGTGGATGGATCACGCAGCACCAGCACCACATTTTTACCGTTGGGCCACTTGTTCTTATCGAGGCGGAAGATATGGGCGAGGTCGGCGGCACTCATGCCACTGAGGTTGTTGGTTTTATCCACGATCACAGCAAGCTGTTTGGCAGACGCAGAGGCGCCCAGGCACACCACAAGCAGGAAAAGAAGCGCTTTTACCCGGGCAGGGCAATTCATGCTGAGAAGAGTACTGCGGAGTCGCCGCGCAGAACAAGTTACGGCGGTAATATGTCTTTTCTTTATATGAGCTTAGAGAATTCTTAAGGCTCTGTACCTAAGCGGAAACGTCAGCCGCAACGTGCTGCAGACTGTCGCGGAAAGCGGCCCATTCGTCCAAGGTCTGCGAGTTAAGGATTTCCGGGTTTGCGGCAAGGAAATCCACCATCAGGCCGGGGGCCAGGAGTTCAAAAGCGCGGATGATTTCGTCCGCGGTTGCGCTTGCCGCGCGGAAGCGTCCGGTAATGGCGGGCATCATCCACTGGCGGAGCTCGTTCATCACTTCCGGCTGTTCGAGACTCTGGCGGACAAACCGTTTGAGCTCGTGCATCAATGTAATCAGAGCAGCATCGTTTACTTCGCTTGACATAACCACAGCTCCCAAAGGGGGATTGGGCACTCCCAACTGCACTGTGGAAAGTATGTTCCGGCGGCGTTACGAAAGGATTAGAGACAGATTAGATTGCTTAATCCTTTATTTGCAACCTGATAGGAAGAAGCTTTCAGCTCCGGCGGGACGGCCGGGCGGCATGGCCAGGGTGCCGCGACTTCATCTATCCTATTGAAGCCATGGAATATACCAATCTTGGTACCACCGGGACCAAAGTCTCCCGGATCTGCCTGGGCTGCATGACCTACGGCGCGAAAAAGTGGCGCGAATGGGTACTGGAGGAGGCGGAAGGCCGCCCATTTATAAAGCGCGCGCTCGAACTGGGCATCAATTTCTTCGATACCGCGGATATGTATTCGGTGGGCGTGAGCGAAGAAATCCTGGGCCGCGCGCTGAAAGATTTTGGCGCGCAACGAGAAAAAACCGTGATTGCCACCAAAGTTTTCTTCCCGATGGGAGATGATCCGAACCAGAAGGGCCTTTCCCGCAAGCACATCATGCATGCAATTGACGCCAGCCTGCGCCGGCTTGGGACCGAGTACGTGGACCTTTACCAGATTCATCGCTTCGATTACGAAACGCGCATTGAGGAAACGCTGGAAGCGCTTCACGACGTGGTGAATTCGGGGAAGGCGCGCTACATCGGCGCATCGTCAATGTATGCCTGGCAGTTTGCGCAAATGCTCTATGCCGCTGACCGGCTCGGGCTGACGAGATTCGTGACCATGCAGAATCACTGGAACCTGGTCTATCGCGAAGAAGAACGTGAGATGGCGCCGTTGTGCCGGGCAGAAGGGGTGGGCATGCTGCCGTGGAGTCCACTCGCGCGCGGGCTGCTGGCCGGGAACCGGAAGACTGGGACGCTGCGATCGAAAGCGGACGACTATGCGCACAAGTTGTACACCCGCGAAGCCGACGATCGCGTGGTGGATTGCGTGGAGCAATTGGCCAAAGATCGCGGCGTGCCTCCGGCCCAGATTGCTCTGGCGTGGCTGCTGCACAAGCCTGGCGTTACGGCGCCGATTATCGGCGCGTCAAAGCCTCATCACCTGGAAGATGCGGTGGCGGCGTTGGAGATCAGGCTGAGCCCGCAGGAGGTTGAAACCCTGGAGTCGGTGTATATTCCGCATCCGGTGCTGGGGCACCACTGATATTGACTTTATCCAGTGTGTACTAACAGCTGATTCTGATTACCAAAGTCAGCCCACCAGAGCGATTGGCAATGGCGAGGCTGTTTTAAGAAAATGTTCGATGAATGCGCCGCGCCGTTTGCTTCCTGCTTACGATTTGTCTGCTAGCCGGAGCTGAAGCTCCCGTCTCTGCGCAGAGTACCCGCACGTACACGAATAAAAAGCTCGGCTTTTCCTTCGAGTATCCATCAGCCTACACCATGAGAGAAGTGCCAGATGAGACTGACACATCAGGGCGCCGGTTCACTCTCCAGTTCCTCCGTAAAGGCAAAATCGAGCAAGTTCTGGGATTTCAACTCAATTCGAGCTCTTTTGAAGAATCCACAGAGGCTGCGGGACTCGCCAAGAGCAAAGAAGGATGGGAGGATTCGTACGGATCGCCTGCCGACGAAATCAGCGGCAGATCGTGGCGAGGTCTCTCCATCAGCTCCGTTACTCGATGCTTCGGCGACAACGGTTACGAGGGAATGGGGGACGTTGTGAAAGCATTTGCCTCCTCCGGCAGCAAGACGTTGTGGATAGATGGCGGCGAATGCGACCGCCTCAATGACGAAGCACTGAAGTGGGTGGTTAGCTCTCTGCGCTTTCCGCTTTAGTTCATGGGAATACCAGCGGAAGCGCGGCTCAGTGCGCTGATTGACGGCTGAAAATCAGCCCGCAACCGGAAGACTTTGCTCGACGATGAACGCGCGAATGGCCTCTTCCAATAGCAGCTCAATCATATGCCCGATCGAGATCAGGTCCGGCACGAGCCAGCTTATGTCTACCTCAAGGAGGTTCTCCTGAATGAGGCTCCCGATGTTGTCTTGAAGAAGCCTGGCTTCGCGCACCAGCAGGGGAAGAGAATAGCCCTGGCGGAAGCGCAGGGTGCCATGGATCTCCGCGGCTTTTCGTATCGCGGATGTGACTCCGGATTCGGGGTTTGCAGCGTTACTCACAATGGCATCGATCAGTTCGCCAACGTGATTGCGGCGCGCCTTGGGTGACAGCTTGATGGCTGAAATTTCCGGGTCCGATTCCATGGTCACCAGCCAGCGACGGATTACCTCTTCCTTGTTCGCCCGCAGTATGGCGTGCGCGCGGCGCAGCTCCAGAAGGCGTCGCTTGGTGCGGTTCACCAGCCGGGCGCGAATGTTTTCCACCAGGCCGACCACGTCCGCCGGTTTTACGATGTAGTCATCCACCTGGTCGCGAATTGCCTGCAGCGCAGTTTCAAACGCAGGATAGCCCGTGAGGATCATGCACAGAACATCCGGCTGTATGCGCCGCATGGCGCTGACCACGGTGAACCCGTCTCCGGGCTGGCCGATGTTGAGATCGGTCAGGAGCACGTCAAAGCTCTGCGAGTTCATGGCGGTGATGGCTTCACGAACTTCTGCAGCCACCGTGACTTCAAAGCCGTTGCGCCGGAGAATTTCTGAGAGGGTGAGCCGAATACCTTCTTCATCGTCAACAAATAACAACCGTATGCCCATCCTGCGGGTACCTTCTTAGAAAGAGATTGCGCGCACAGGTCGCGCGTGTGGCCCGAGGTAACGACTTGCAAGTTGCGAGCGGTTCGGGTCCTGCGGGTGATTGACGAGCGGCAAGAGCAGAGGCTTAAGCAGGCCCTTAACTTGTCTGAAATTGTCAGATGCTTCTTCGGCTGAGAAACGTTGTTTTTTGCCACATCTTTGCCTTCCGAGACCCTGCGTGGCTGGACCGCCATGTGATAACCGTCACTGAGGCGATGTAACAGAAAAAACGAGAATAAGCTGCAATCTTTTACGGTGGACGGGCCCACCAAACGGGGCAGTAATTAACTGATGAGCCCTGAACCGCACAACTCCATAACCCGGAGCACCCATGGCGATCATCAATTCCGCAGACGGCAACGTACGCAAGGAATATTCGATTGAGCAACTTACAAAGCAGGCTGCCCTGATGCGCGGCTATAACCTGTTGTCACTTTGTGCGGCAGGATCAGGCCACGCCGGCGGAACGCTTTCGGTAATGGACATCACGGCCGCGCTCTACTTGCGATGTGCCGATCATGACCCGAAAAACCCGGGCTGGGAAAACCGTGATCGCATCATCTGGTCGGCGGGCCACAAGGCGCCCGCGCTTTACACGGGGCTAGCGTTTGCAGGCTTCTTTGACGTGCAGGACGTGGTCACGTTGCGGAAATTGTGGTCGCCTTTTCAGGGGCATCCACACTGGAAGAAACTGCCGGGAGTGGAATGCTCCACCGGTTCGCTGGGACAGGGATTGAGTATTGCGGTGGGCGTTGCGCTGGCGCAGCGGCTGAACGACAATCCCGCCAAAGTTTTCTGCGTGATGGGTGACGGAGAACAGCAGGAAGGCCAGATATGGGAAGCCGCCATGGAGGGCGCGCACTACAAGCTCGATAACCTCGTCGGCATCATTGACGAAAATCATCTGCAGATCGATGGGCCGGTTTCCGAAGTGATGAACGTGGATCCGCTCGAAGACAAGTACCGCAGCTTCGGGTGGGACGTGGTGCGGATCAACGGGCACGACATGCATCAGGTGGTGGACGCGCTCGACCTGGCCAAAAACCATCATGGTGGCCGGCCCATCATGCTGATCTGCTACACCGTGAAAGGTAAGGGCGTCAGCTTCATGGAGAACGTGGCCGGCTGGCACGGCAAGGCCCCGAGCCGCAAGGAACTTGATCTGGCACTGGTTGAACTTGGCGTGCGCGCACAAATACCTGTGGACGAACTGCTGCAAAAGGCGCACGCGTATCAGGTGGAAGTGGAAACAAAGCTTGAGGCCAAGCTGCCGAAATTCACAAACGACTACTGGTGGAACACCGGCACGAGCATGAAAGTGGAGATGAAGCCGACGCGCGTGGGATTTGGTGAAGCGCTGCGCGAGGGCGGCGACGATCCGCGCGTATGCTGCCTTGGTCTCGACATCAGCGGTTCCATTACCATCAACGAGTTTTATGCGAAACATCCGGAGCGCAAGGCGCGCTGGCTGAGCATGGGCATTGCGGAGCAATCAGCGACTGGCGTAGCCGCCGGCCTGGCGCGCGAAGGCAAGCTGCCTGTGTTCGGCACGTACGCGACCTTCGCCGCGGCGCGGAACCTTGACCAGATCCGCGTTTCCGTGTGTTACGGCAATTTCAACGTGATGATTGCAGGCGCTCACGGTGGAGTAAGCGTGGGTCCGGACGGAGCGACGCACCAGGCGCTGGAAGACTGCGCGGTAATGACCAGCCTGCCGAACATGACCGTGGTGGTGCCGGCCGATTCAGTGGAGACAAAGAAAGCCACCACGACGCTTCTCTTCGATCACGTTGGCCCCAAGTACATCCGCTTTGCCCGTGAAGCCACGCCGATCGTCACGGCTGCGGATGCGCCGTTCGTGATCGGCAAGGCGAACGTGCTGAGGCTGCGTCGTGAAGCCCAGCAGATGATGGACGGGTTTGAGACCACCCTGGCCCAGGATTATTCGACAGAAAACGAAGACCTCACCATCCTGGCTTGCGGCCCCATGGTCCCGGAGGCGATGCGAGCGGCGTGGATCCTGAAGAAAGAGTACGGATACGAGTCGCGGGTGATCAATATGCATACGCTGAAGCCGATTGACGAGCAGGCGGTGATCCGGGCAGCGCGCGAGACCGGAATCATCGTGACGGCGGAAGAGCACCAGATTGGCGCGCTGGCGTGGCGCGTGAGCGGCGTGATTACTGCGGCCAAGGAGCTTTATGGAGTTCCGGTGCTCACGGGAGCAGTTGGAGTGAGCGACCGTTTCGGCGACAGCGGCGCGCCCTGGGAGCTGATCAAGGAGTTTGAGGTCAGCGCGGAGCACATTGCCGCCAAAGCCAAAGAGCTGATGGACGTTAAGCTGCGAACAAGGCAGTTCAAGACTGCCGCTCTGAACGTACCTGAGTTGGCGCTGGCAGCCAGTTGAGCCTGAAGCGTGACACGGGTCACGTTGTGAATGTGTCCATCGGCGATTTAATAGAGCCATGCAGGCCACCCAAGTTGCAGCTGCGATTCGCAACGTGGTTTTTGCCACCGACTTCTCGGAAGAGTCTGCCCACGCGATCGATTACGTACGGAGCCTCCGGCAAGGCTACGACGCGCAGTTTTACGTTGTGCACGTGGCAGATCTATTTCCCTTCTCATTAAGCGGCGAACCTTCGGCGCTGCAGAAAGCCGCGAACCTGCGCCACCAGGCCGAGGCACGCGTGCGTGATTTCATGCTGGTTCATCGCTTCGACAGCAGAAACTTCCGGCCGGCGGTACTCGCAGGCGAAATTGGAGATGCGGTAGATTCGTTCGTCACGGAGAGAGCGATCGATCTTATCCTGCTGGGCAGCCGCGGCGACCTGGGCATTGAGCGCCTATTCCTGGGCTCAGTTGCGGAGGAGATCTTCCGCAGCGCACATTGTCCGGTGATGACGGTTGGCCCGCGCGCCAGCGCACCACCCAAAGACGGCCGCTTCCATCATCTGCTCTTTGCCACCGACTTCAGCGAGCATTCCCGCGCGGCGCTGCCCTGGCTGAGGAAGATGTTGGCGCAGGATGAAGGCGCGAGAATCACGCTGGCGCACTTTGTGCACCACGATACTTCCAGCGGGACGGAAGGAACGCAGCGAACGGCGCGATTCGAATGTGAGTTGGCGAAGTTGCTTCCCGTGGAGCTAAGGCCCAGGATTGCAGCCGCGATTGTGGAGCCCGGCTCGCCGGCAAACTCAATCACGCGCCTGGCTGAGCGCTGCGGCGCAGACCTGGTGGTGCTTGGCGTGCGGTACGGCGGCTCTTTCCTGCGGGCGGCTACACACGCCTTTGCCTCGGTGACGAATGAGGTGATCGGTAAGGCGCCGTGCCCGGTGGTTACAATCCGCCGAAGTGGCGGATAGATTCCATGGCAGCCAATCCGGCCCATCCCGAGCAGTCAATCGCGTTGACAAAACCGCAAGGATTGACTGAGGCTGAAGCCACAGCCCGCCTGCGCACCGAAGGCTACAACGAACTCCCCGCCTCTCGATCTCGAAGCCTGCTGCATATTGTTGTAGAAGTGCTCCGCGAGCCCATGTTCCTGCTGCTGATGGTCACGGGAGGCGTGTACGTGCTGTTGGGTGATCCCCAGGAGGCCGTGGCGCTGCTGTTTGCCGTCTTCATCATTATTGGAATAACGATTTATCAGGAACGCAAGACAGAGCGGGCCCTGCAGGCGCTGCGTGATCTCTCCAGCCCGCGAGCGCTGGTGATCCGCGACGGCGAAAGGAAGCGCATTGCCGGGCGCGAAGTGGTGCGCGGCGATCTTGTGGTGCTGAATGAAGGGGACCGCGTGCCCGCCGATGCGGTGATTGTAGAAGCGCGCAACGTGGAGGCGGACGAATCACTGCTGACGGGTGAATCCGCTCCGGTACGCAAGAATGTTTTCGTGGAAGGCGACCTGGCTTCGCACGCGCCCGGCGGAGACGGGAAGCCATTTGTCTACTCCAGCACGCTGATCGTCCGGGGCAAGGGATTAGCCACTGTTACTGCCACCGGCAGCGCCACGGAAGTCGGCAAGATCGGGAAGGCACTGGAGACTTTGACTCCGGAGACGACCGGATTGCAACGGGAAACCCGGAGGCTGGTGCGCGTGCTCGCGGTTGTGGGCGTGGCGCTTTGCGCGATTGTGGCGCTGATCTACGGCTACAAGAACGCAGACTGGCTTCGCGGGATCCTTGCCGGACTAACGCTGGGAATCTCCATGATCCCGGAAGAATTCCCCGTGGTGCTTACCATTTTTATGGCGCTGGGAGCGTGGCGCATTTCCCGCCGGCAGGTCCTCACGCGAAGGCTGACTGCAATTGAAACGCTGGGTTCAGCCACAGTGTTGTGCGTGGACAAGACCGGAACCCTGACGATGAATCGCATGAGTATCCAGTCAGTGTTCGCCGCCGGCGAGCTTCATCCAATCGGGCAAGATACGAGGGCAATCCAGAAAGATTCGCGGACCGTGATCGAGTGCGGCGTTCTGGCAAGCAGCCGGGAGCCCGTGGACCCGATGGAGAAAGCTATCGCAGAATTGGGCGCAGCCGTGCTGCCCGAACTCGGCGGCATGAACAGCTGGATCCTTGTGCGGGAATATCCTCTTTCTCCCGAACTCATGGCGATGACCCGGGTGTGGCAGGTGGATGGCAGCACTGCCTATGTTGCGGCCAGTAAGGGAGCGCCGGAAGCGATCGCGCAGCTCTGTGAGCTCGCGGGGATAGAACGCGAGAAGGTTAAGCAAGCCACAGCGGCACTGGCCAGCGAAGGGCTTCGCGTGCTGGGAGTGGCGCGGGCCAGGGTGAATGGGGTGCTGCCGGAGACTCAATCACAACTGCAGTTTGAGTTTGTGGGTCTGCTTGGCTTTGCTGATCCCGTGCGGCCTTCGGCTCCAGCGGCGGTGAACGAATGTTACAACGCCGGCGTGCGAGTCATCATGATCACGGGCGACTATCCGGTGACGGCACAGAATATCGCCGGACAGATTGGGTTGCGCAATCCTCACGAGGTGCTTACCGGCGCAGAAATGGAAGCACTTGAGGAGGGCCAGCTGCAAGAGCGGCTACGCACCACGAATGTGTGTGCGCGCGTGGCCCCGCTCGAAAAACTGCGGCTGGTGAAGGCCCTCAAAGCAATGGGAGAAGTGGTGGCAATGACCGGCGACGGGGTGAACGATGCGCCGGCACTGAAAGCCGCGGATATCGGAATCGCCATGGGCGCACGCGGCACTGACGTGGCGCGCGAGGCAGCTTCTCTGGTTCTGCTGGACGACGACTTTACTTCAATTGTGAACGCTATACGGCTGGGACGCCGGATTTATGACAACCTGAAAAAAGCCACGGCCTATATCCTGGCCATTCATGTTCCGATTGCGGGAGTCACTCTGATACCGGTATTGTTCGGCTGGCCCCTGATCCTGTTTCCGCTGCATGTTCTCTTCCTGGAACTGATCATTGACCCCACCTGTTCAGTGGCTTTTGAGGCCGAGCCCGAAGAAGGAGACCTGATGCGCAGGCCGCCTCGTGATGCGGGCGAACGGCTGTTCAGCAAACGACGGGTGGTTCTGAGCCTGCTGCAAGGGTTAACGGTCTTGGCGAGTGTTCTGGTGGTTTACGGGCTGGCGCTGCGACTACACGATGGGGACACAGATCCACGTGCCCTGGCATTTACAACGCTGATCAGCGGCAATCTGCTGCTGATCTTCGCGAACCGCTCATGGTCGCAAACCATCTGGCAGACCTTGCGAGCGCCGAACAAAGCTTTGTGGTGGGTGACGTTAAGCGCGCTTGCGCTGCTTGTGACCATTCTCTACGTGCCGTTTCTTCGTTCCCTGTTCCAATTCTCCATGCTGCACCCACGCGATCTTGTAATAGCGGCCAGCGCGGGATTCGCGGGTGTGCTCTGGTTTGAATTGATGAAGCTGGCAGGAAGCAAGCTGCTTTTGCGCATCGAGAGAGGGACATGAAGAACGGCGCTATCACGGTCCTGGTTCTTGTCGCGCTGGCGACAATCGCGCTGGCACTCTGCCTGCTGCTTTTTCGTCCGTACGCGGGGCCGATTGTCTTTGCCGCGGTGATCGCAATTGTGTTCCATCCAGTGCACCGGTATTCGAGAAGAATCTTCCGCAGGCCTGGAACTGCCGCGCTGGCCAGCATGATCATCGCCCTTACGATTACGGCGGTGCCGCTGTTTTTGCTCGGAGTGGCGGTGAGCCGCGAAATGATGGACATGTACAAGTCTCTGGTGGCGCGCAGCGCCGATGCGGGCGGTCCGGTGGCGTATGCGTTCCACGCCTTACAAAGGACGGCCGACTGGCTCACGGAATCCGTGGGGCTTCCGGATACCGATGTGCGCAATCTGCTGCTGCGCAGGCTGGAGCAGGTAAGCGCTTCCCTGATGCAAACGGGAACATCCCTGCTCAGCGATTTCATTGCCCTGCTTGTTAATGCTGTGATCGCAGCGGTGACCCTCTTCTTTCTTTTCCGCGATGGCGAAGCGATGCTGCAACAAATTTCCGAGGTGATACCAGCGGCGGAGAAACGCTTCGTTGCGCTACAGCAAAGGATTGGGGCGACCGTAGTAGCCAACTTCTATGGGGGAGCGGCAGTCGGGATCGTCCAGGGGGGATTGACCGCGATCATCTTCTGGATACTCGGCATCAACTCGCCGGTGCTGTGGGGTGTGGTTACAGGGCTGTTCTCCTTGCTTCCCCTGGTTGGTTCCGCCGCCGTGTGGGTGCCTGCCTCTGCTTACCTGTTGTTTTCGGGACACATCGGCAAGGGAGTGGTGCTGCTGGTGCTGGGTACGTGCGTGATCGGCGTGGCCGACAACGTGGTGCGACCCTGGATCGTGAGCGAAAATCTCCATATGCCTTCGATCTACGTCTTCTTCGCCCTGCTGGGCGGGGTGCAGATCTTTGGGCCGATCGGGCTGTTTCTTGGCCCTGTAATTCTCGCCATCACAGCCAGCCTGTTGGCCATGCTGCACGACGAGTTACAGCCGCGCCCGGAGAGTGAATCCCAGCGGCTCAGCACGAGTGCCGGCAGCTAGAGAGTCAGTCTTCCGGGCGGCAGACGATTCATCGCGAGGCTTCTATTCGCGGGTTTTGCCGATGATGAAACCGGCTACGAGACCCAGCGCGAATGCTCCGGCAGCGACCGATGCAACCATCGTAATCGGCTTATCTCTGATGTGGCGGCGCGCGTCATCGGCAGACTCTTCCGCGGCAATGCGGGCCCGGCGCATGCTGCGCTCCACGTCACGATAGGTGTCATCCCACTGCTCGCGTACCTTGTTGGAGATTTCCTTTGCCTTGTCGGCGATGTCACGCACCTGCTCCTGTGCGCGTCCGAAAGCTTCACTTGGCATGATGAAAAGTCCTCCTGCATCAAAGAGTTATCTTTCCTTCGCTGCCGGAAGTTGTGCCGTCTATCACATAGGAAGGTGAGCCACAGCACTGTCCCAGGCTGGTCCCGGCAGCCAGACTAAAAGCTGGGAGGTTACCAGTATGACAGAGAAAGCCCTTGTAAATCACGGTCTCTCGCCGCGCACCCAGAAGAACCTGGTGGATGCGATGCATGGTGAGGCGTTCGCCTTTGCCAAGTACAAGATGTACGCGCGGCAGGCGCGCAAGAACGGTCGAATGGAACTGGCAGACCTCTTTGAGCGCACCGCCGACCAGGAATTCCTGGAGCACTTTTCCGAAGAAGCTGAGCTGCTGGGACTGGTGAAAACAGACGACCAGGACATTCATGACGCCATAGCCGGAGAGTCCTACGAGGTAGAGCGCATGTACAAGAACTTTGCCGAGGAAGCCTCGATCGATGGTGACGCGGAAGTTGCACATCGTTTTGAGGAGATCCGGCGCGACGAAGCTCAGCACCTTGCGGCTTTCGAAGAGGCCCTGACGAAGCTGGAGAACCAGGAACGGTTTGAGCACCGGCCGGATTCGAAGGCCCACGATTTCTAGAGCACTAGCCGCGGTGTGAAGCCGCCGTGCAGGATGGTGGCGCATGCATGGACTGAAGCTTTCCCGACTGCTGGGGACGGCGGTGGTTGTGATCGCCGTCGCCGGCTTCTTGTGGTACCGCTACCGGCCCCAGCCCGTGGCCGTGGTGGTACACACGGTAGAAAAGGGAGCGGTGGCACGCGCCGTGACCAACACGCGCGCCGGAAGCATCAAGTCCTGCCGCCGTTCCAAATTGGCCTTTCACACCGGCGGGCAGATCGCCAAAATCCTGGTGAAAAAAGGCGACCACGTGCGCGCCGGGCAGCCGTTGATTGAGTTGTGGAATGACGATCTGCGCGCAACCGTCGCCGTCCAGGAAGAAGAACTCAATTCCACAAAGATGCACTCACGGGAAACCTGCGCGCGCGCCGATCTTTCGGCCCGCGATGCGGAACGCTCACAGCGGCTCTTCAAAGACCAACTGATTGCCGAAGAACTGTTCGACAAGGTCACTTCTGAATCGCGGGCGCTGGCCGCGCAATGCGATGCCAGCCGGGCTGACATTGAGCACAGCGCCGCGCGCCTGAAGCTGAGCCGCACGCAATTGTCACAGACGATGCTGTCGGCGCCCTACGCCGGGCGCATCGGCGACATTACGGGAGAGCTGGGTGAATTCACCACGCCATCGCCACCGGGAATCCCCACTCCTCCCGCTGTTGATTTGATTGAGGACAGTTGTTACTACGTGAGCGCTCCGGTAGACGAGATCGATGCCGGATCGCTGCGCACTGGCATGCCCGCCACGGTTTCCATTGATGCCTTCCCGGGCGCGCGTTTCCCCGGACACGTGAGCCGCATTGCCGATTACGTGCTAGAGGTGGAAAAACAGGCACGCACAGTGGACGTGGAGGTGAAATTCACCGCGCCTCCTGAGCGCAACCTGCTGGTGGGCTACAGCGCCGATATTGAAGTGATACCGGAGGCGCGGAAGGCTGTTATCCGCGTGCCGACGCAGGCCGTGGTACAGAACAAAACGGTGCTGGTGTTCAATCCGGAGACGCGCAAGCTGGAAGCCCGCAACGTGAGCACAGGTTTGAGCAACTGGGAGTTTACTGAAATCACGTCAGGGCTGGCGGAGGGCGAGAGTGTGGTCATGTCACTGGACCGGGCAGGCGTGAAACCCGGAGCCGCGGCGAAGGTGGAAGGAGCTGGAGCAGGACCGTGATCGACTTGAGGGGGATCCATCGCACGTTTCAGCTGGGCTCGCAGAGCGTGCGGGCACTCAGGGACGTAAATCTGCATGTTGAAGCGGGCGACTATCTCTCCATCATGGGCCCGTCCGGCTCGGGCAAATCGACATTGCTGAATGTGATCGGGCTGCTGGACCAGCCGACATCCGGAGAATACTGGTTTGAAGGCCAGGACATAACCAAACTTGACGACGCGCAGGTTTCGAAAATCCGGCAGGAGAAGATCGGATTCATCTTTCAATTCTTTCACCTGATCCCGCGGCTGACAGCGGCGGAAAACATAGCGCTGCCTCTGATGCTGGCAGGTGTGGCTCCGCATGAGCGCGAACAGCGAGTGCAGAAGCTGGTGAGCGAATTTGGAATTGCCGCCCGCGCGGGACACAGGCCGGACGAGCTCTCGGGTGGCGAGCGCCAGCGGGTGGCGATCGCGCGAGCGACCATCATGCATCCAACGATCCTTCTTGCCGATGAGCCGACCGGGAACCTGGATCGCGCGACCGGCCGCGACGTGGTCGATCTTCTAGAAGCACTGCACCACAATGGCGTGGCGCTGGTGGTGGTCACGCACGATCCGGAGCTTGGCGGGCGCGCTCATCGCCAGTTGAAGATGATCGATGGCGAGATCGTGGCTGAGGTGGCTGCGATGGTGCATGCATGAGCGGCGCCGATCTATTCCGTTTTTCGTGGCGATCGTTCACGGCGCATCGCGTGCGGGCGGCGTTGATCCTGCTGGCCATGGCGATTGGGATTGCCGCGGTGGTGGTGGTGACTTCGCTGGGTGAGGGCGCGCGGCGCTACGTGACGAATGAGTTCGCCACGCTCGGCACCAATCTTGTGCTGGTTTTTCCGGGGCGATCAGAGACGGCGGGCGCCGGAACCGGCCTGTTGCTGGCGAGGACTTCCCGCGATCTCACGGTGGAAGACGCGCAGGCCCTGCGGCATCTGCGCTGGGTGAGCCGG
>JBAIYI010000133.1:0-6268 GCA_037915955.1 Terriglobales bacterium | reverse complement strand
TTGAGTTTCTCTGCCTTGCGTTTTTTCTGCCTGCTCTTTACAGGTGTTTTTGACGTTAGTGGCCCGTGTGATAGGGGTGGCCTTTCAGGATGGTGAAGGCGCGGTAGATCTGCTCCAGCAGAACCACGCGCGCGAGTTCGTGGGCCAGGGTCATTTTGCCGAAGGAGAGGATGAGGTCGGCGGAGTGGCGGGCCTTATCGCTGAAGCCGTCGGCGGGACCCACGCCGAAGAAGAGGTTCTGGGTACCGCGGTCCTGCTGGTCGCGGAGGAGTCCAGCGAATTCCTCTGAAGTGAACTGGCGGCCGCGAGCGTCGAGCAGCACAAGCACGGGCCGGGTGCGGCCGGTGGTGTCAGAGGCCATCTCGAGCAGCGCATCTTCGTTGGCCATCTCCTGCGATTCAGCCTGCACGTAGCGCGAGATGCGCTTGAGATATTCGTCGGTAAGGGCGCGGAAGGCCGCTTCCTTGGTTTTGCCGATCCAGGCGATTTGCAGTTTCACGAGTGCTTACGCGCCTTCTTCTTTGCGGCAGCAGACTTCGATTTAACAGGTTTTGCGGCGGTCTTGCGAGCGCCAACCCGCGCCGTCTTCTTCGCGGCCTTTTTCGCCGAAGCGGCAGCGCGCTTCTTCAGGAGATCGCCAGGTTTGAGCCGTTTTGCCGACTTCCAGAGGCGCTCCAGATCATAGAAGCTGCGCGAGCGCTCAGAGAATACGTGGACCACGAAGTCGACGTAATCCAGCAGCACCCATTCGGCCTGGTTATAACCTTCCACGCTGTTGGGGCGGCCTCCAACCTGATGGACAAGGCGCTCCACTTCGTCGGAAATGGCCTGAATCTGGCGCGGGTTCGTGCCGGTGCAGATGACAAAGTAGTCAGTGAACGCGCCTGCCGCGCGGTCCATCTCCAGGATGACTACGTCCTCGCCTTTTTTGCTTTCCACGGCCTTAACGGCCAGCGCAACCTGTTCCCTGGTCTCCTTACTCATTCGCTCCTCTTGGATGGTCTCTACTGCTTTACTGCACCGGATGGGGTCTCATGAAAAGATAGCATCTTTACGCCCGGAGTGGCCTCACTGCTTCGACCGCCCGGCTGGTAGAGGTGCTCTTTGCGGATGTATTCGGCCACCAGCGGCGGCACATAACGGGCGAGCTGTTTTGCCGACTTGGAGGCCGCTGCACGGATCTGAGTGGACGATACGCGCTCATGAACATCTTTGAGTAGATGAAGGGTGGCGCCAGGAACCACGAGGCTGCCGTTGGTGCGTTCTTTCCGCAGGCTGCGCAGATAGACTTCTGATGGCTGCAAGCTCTTCGGCAGAGCTTTGGCTACGTCGGCCAGCGAATAACCGGGCCGGTTGGCGATGATGAAGTCACATTCGGCGAGCAGCTCTTCCGGCATGCGCCAGGTGCTGATGTCTTTGAAGGCGTCCATGCCGATGAGGAAGTAGAGCTTGTCTGACTTCTTGAGCGTCTTCTTCAGCCGGCGAACACTATCGATGGAGTAGTTCGGATGGCCGGTATAGGAGTCCAGCAGCGAGGGCACAAAGCGCTTGTCTTCGGCAGTGGCCAGGGCCAGCATGGCAAAACGATGCTGAAAGTCAGTGAGCTTGCGCTTCTGCTTGTGCGGTGGAATGTCGGCGGGCGCGAAGTAGACGAGCGATAGGCCGAACTGATCCGCAGCGGTGCGCGCTACGGCCAGATGGCCGCGATGCACCGGATCGAATGTCCCGCCAAAAAGAGCAATCTTCATTTTTGTAGCTGCGCTCCAACCCGCTCAAGGGTCTCTCTTCACCAGCTTCGATCAGGCTCCTGTAACAGGCCGCTCGGCGCGCAAGCCGGCCTCGCTTCATTTTTGTGTCGCTCCGCTCCAAACCGCTCAAGGATCTCTCTTCACCAGCTCCGATCAGGCTCCTAAACAGGCCGCTCGGCGCGCAAGTCGGCCTCGCGGCTTTGTCGATCCGTTTATCTGCTCTTTCTCTTTTTGAAGGCCGCGCGCTTGGGAATACGCCGCTTGGTTTCCGTCTTGCGAGCCTTGCGCGGTGAAACCGCCTTCTTGCGCGCAGGCTTGCGGGCTTCATAAGTCCCGGAGCGAATTTCGGCTACGCGTCGGCCAAGGCCATATTTCAATTCGGGAATGCCTTTGCCGGTGACCGCGGAAATCTCGTAAAGGTCGAGCCGCAGCTTCTTCGCCAGCTTGCGCAGCTTCTCCAGCTTTTCCGGATTGGCGACGTCAATCTTTGAGGCAATCACGATCATGGGCTTTTTTTCCAGCTCTGCGCCAAAGCTTTCCAGCTCGCTCATGATCACGTTGAAGTCTTTCACCGGATCGGGACGGCCGCTGGCATCAGAGACGTCTACCAGGTGCGCGAGCACGCGTGTGCGCTCAATGTGTCGCAGAAACTGCGTGCCCAGACCGGTGCCGGTGTGCGCGCCTTCAATCAATCCGGGAATGTCAGCCACCACATAGCTTTCTTCGTTCGGCAGTTCGCCGATGGTCACGACACCGAGGTTCGGCTGAAGCGTTGTAAACGGGTAGTCGGCGATTTTGGGCCGTGCGGCGGAGATGCGCGAGATGAGCGTTGATTTGCCAACGTTGGGATAACCGACCAGTCCCACATCCGCCAGAAGTTTGAGTTCAAGGCGCAGGGTGCGTTCATCACCGGGCTTGCCGGGTTCGTGCTCTGTGGGCGCCTGATGGGTGCTGGTGGCAAAGTGCTGGTTGCCGCGTCCGCCTCGACCGCCCTGGGCAATGGTGATGCGCTCGTCAGGATGCGAGAAGTCATGCAGCTTCTCGCCGGTTTCGTTGTCATAGACTATCGTCCCGACAGGAACTTTGAGCACAATGCCTTCGCCGTCGCGACCGGTACAGTTGGAGCCTTCACCGTGCCTTCCTCGCTCGGCCTTGTATTCGGGATTGAAGCGGAAGTGGACGAGCGTGTTGTGGCGCTCGCTGGATTCCATGATGATGTCGCCGCCGCGTCCGCCGTCGCCGCCGCTGGGGCCGCCGCGCGGAACGAACTTTTCCCGCCGGAAGGCCATGCAGCCGTTGCCGCCGTCGCCGGCCTTCACCTTGATGATTGCCTGATCAATAAACATGCTTATCTATTTGATTGTACAAGGGGAAAATGGGATTCCGGCTCTGGATGGAGCTACAGCCAGCCGGCGCTGGTGAGCATTTCCAATGCGACTTCATGGAGTGTGCGGTCTTGGTTCCAAATAGAAAAATTTTCGAGCGCTGCGCGATCGATCAGCGCGTTGAGAATGCTCACGCGATCGACAAACTGTTGCTGCAAAACTCCCCGCTCTCGCTGCCGGACGCGTTGCTCCATAGTGGCGATGTCTGCTGTTAGTCGGCAGACAGTGACATGCTCGGCGGAAACCGCGCTGCGGGTCAGCTCCAGTTCTTCACGGCTTTCGAGGGCACGGGCAAGCAAAAGGCGTGTGATTCCGGCAGCAGCAAAGTTCTGCCAGATGCTGCGCAGGTTGGCATACATGAGTTGATCAGCACCGGCGGGCCGTGGGAAAAAACCGAGGGACAACGCGTCCAGATCAATGGCGGCGTGGGGAATCTTCCTGAGCATGAGGATGTCAGAGGCTTCCGCCATCACAGCGGACTTTCCCGAGCCCATGGAGCCAGTGATGATCAGCAGCGATTCGGCGGCGCCCTGCATGATCAGGCGAGCATACACCAACGGGACCGCACGTCCGGGAGAGCCTATTTCGAGGCGGACATCGCTGCGATCCGCCGGTCCACTTCTTCCTTGCTCACGACCTCGATCTGCTGCGCGAGATACCAGTTGTTTCCACTGCTGTCGCGGACGCTGGCTGCGCGGTCACCATAGAATTGGTTCGCGGGTGGCTGCAAGGTGGTTGCTCCCGCCTTGAGTGCGCGGTCATAAGCTGCATCGAGATCGGGTACATAGACCTGGAGGGCGCACGGCATGGCCGGCCAGTCCGGGCCGCCATCAGCAAGCTCAATCACGTTATCGCCAATCCGCAGCGCAGCATGGCCCACTTTGCCGTCCGGACGCGGGTAGAGCGCGATTTCTTTTGCCTCGAAAACCTCTTTGAGAAAAGCAATCAATTTTCTGGCATCACTTGAGTGAATGTACGGAACTACGCGCTGGTATCCTTCGGGCTGGAACGGGACCGGGTTCGACATAGCTCCTCCTACTTTTTGCTCATCGGTGCCATGCGGCGCTCCATCTCTTCCGGAGTGACGTCTTCCACGTGGGTGGCGATGGTCCACTTGTGGCCGAAGGGATCGCGCACGGTGGCGGTGCGGTCGCCATAGAACTGGTTGGCCAGCGGCTTGACGATGGTGGCGCCCAGGCTCACAGCTTTGTTCGTAACTGCGTCGACGTCCGGGATGTAGAGCGTGATGCCAACACTGGAGTTGCCGAGCGTTTGCGGGCCCACGACGTCGCCTTCAGGAAATTCATCGGCCATCATGACGACGGAATCGCCGATCTTGAACTCGGAGTGGCCGATGCGGCCATCGGGCATGGCCATGCGGAAGATCTCAACGGCGCCGAAGGCAGCTTTGTAGTAATCGAGTGCCTTGGCGGCGCCTTTCACGTAAAGATAAGGAGTAATAGTGTGGTACTGCTCAGGTTGTGCTTTTACTGCCATGGCTGGTTCCCCGCTTTCTGATCAAAACTTCTCAGCGTCTCTTCTCAACTTCTCTTCTCGGCTTCTTTTCTCACGTTCGGGTCAGATGGATGACTCCGCCCCAGGGTCGCGAGCCCTGCTTGCCATTTGATTCCGGTAGCAGCGCGGCGATCTTTAGCCCGAAGGAAGGCAGGCGCTTGAGTTTGGCTGCGGTCTTGATCATGGAGAAGACCTGCGCCGGTCGCCAGCCCGCTGGAGTGAAGAAGTCTGGGCCTTCAGACGGACCAAACTTAAGCGGTGAGCCGGCTTGGCTCAAGGCCGGTAATTCCTTCTGCAGCATCTTCAACAATCCGGGCGAGCAGAGATCGATTCCCCAGTCATGAAAGCTGGGCTGTGCGGCCAGATCGCGAGCCAGAGCCAGAACGTCGTCGGCCGTGAGATAGACCAGAAGACCTTCACTGATGATGAGCGCGCGTTTAGCTTTAGAGCCGAGTTCCTGAAAGAACTTCTGCCTCGCTCGGATATCCGAGAGATCGAGCCGCACGCGCTGCAATTGGCAGCCTGGCTTTTCATCGCTAAGCACCTTTTCCTTGTAGTCGATCATCGCGGGCAGATCGACTTCCACCCACTGGAGCGATGCCGGCAGATCATGCCAGTAGGGCCGCGTATCGAGGCCGCAGGCCAGGTTGATCACCATGTCCGTGCCCTGTTGGATCTGCTCGCGGATGATCTGGTCGACGCGATACGTCCGCGCAATATACGGCCAGGCATGCGAGACGCGCGATTCCATGTGCTGGGCGATCTGCTCGCCGCGCTCGCCGGCAAGGCGGCGCGCATAAGGGTCATGGAAGAGCGCATCGGGGCGCTCAGCTTCGCGGGCGCGGTAGATTGCGACCCAGAGGGCGGTATCAGAGATGTTGCGGATGAGGCGGTCCTGGGAAGCGTGCGTTTCGGGGGAAGTGGACATAACTCACCAGACTGGACAAGGGAATTGTGAATCGCGAAGGCTGCAAATAACAAGGCCCCGCGATGCGAGGCTTTGTTCAGAACCGAATCGGAGTGCTTACGCCTTGGCAGCCTCGGCGGGCTCCACGATGACGTAGCGGCCGCTGGTGCCTTTGTCCACGAACTTGATGGTGCCGCTGACTTTGGCGAAGAGCGTGTCGTCTTTGCCGCGGCCGACGTTGGCGCCGGGCTTGATGCGGGTGCCGCGCTGGCGCACGATGATGGTGCCGCCGGGGACAAGCTGTCCGCCGAAGGCCTTTACTCCCAGACGCTGTGCATTACTGTCGCGCCCGTTTCTTGAACTTCCTAAACCTTTTTTATGTGCCATGACTTAAATCCTTAGATCGCGGGCCGAAGCCCAGAACTTTTCGCGTGCGCTAAACGCGCCGCGCTGTTACTTCTTTTTGCCCTTGGCGGAAGACTTCTTGGCTGTCTTCTTCGCGGGCTTTTTAGCCGCAGACTTCTTGCCTGCTGCCGCTTTCGGAGCCGCGGCTGATTCTTCACCAGCGGCTTCGGCCTTCGCTTTTTTGGGCTTGCGGGCGGGGAGCTCAGGCGCGGAGAACTTCTGGCCGTCGAAAGCAATTTCGGTGATCCGCACCGCGGTGAACGGCTGGCGGTGGCCGTACATCTTCTTGTATTGCTTTTTGCGCTTGA
>JBAIYI010000032.1:0-3906 GCA_037915955.1 Terriglobales bacterium | reverse complement strand
CGCGAGCCAGCGCGTAATTGCGATAGTCGGAGCCAAGGTCAAGCGACGAGAAGCGCCACATCGCCAGGCCGGCAAAGATCGAGCCCAGGATGATGAGCTTCTTGGCGCCGGTCTTCGGGATGAGCCGCACCACCACCGGCGCCATCATGACAATCACAAACGCGCCGGGACCGAGCACCAGGCCTGCATCGGTTGCGCTGTAGCCATAGAGCGATTGCAGCACCTGCGGGATCAGCACCGTGCTGCCAAAGACGACAAAGAAGAAGCCGAAGTAGAGCGCGTTCGAGAGCGCGAAGTTGCGTTCCCTGAAGAGCTGGATTTCCACCACCGGATCGTGGTGGCGCCACTCGTAGATCACGGCTATGACCAGTGCCGTGATCGCGATGGTGAGGAAGGTAACGATGAAGCGGCTTTCCAGCCAGTCCTCGCGCTGACCTTTATCCAGCACAATCTCCAGCGAGCCGAAGCCGACGGCGACCAGCGAAATGCCCCAGTAATCAATGCTGAGCTTTCCGCCGGCGCGCGCGGCTTTTACTTCTTCCACAAACTGCGGCGGATCGGAGACGAGCCGGCTGGTCAGCAGCAGGCTGAGCAGGCCAATGGGCACGTTGAGGAAGAAGACCCAGCGCCAGGAGAAATGATCAGTGATCCAGCCGCCCAGCGGCGGACCGACTGCGGGCGCGGTGACGATGGCCATGCTGTACAGGGCGAATGCCGCCGCGCGTTTTGCGCCGGGGAAGGTATCAACCAGGATGGCCTGCTCTACTGGCGCCAGTCCGCCTCCGCCCACGCCCTGGAGAATGCGAAAGAAGATCAGCAGTGGCAGGCTGGGCGCGATGCCGCAGAGAAAACTGCTGGCCACAAACAGCGCCACGCACGCCATGTAATAGTTCTTGCGGCCGAAGACGCGGCTCAGCCACGCGCTCAGCGGCAGCACCACGGCGTTGGCCACCAGATAGCTGGTGAGCACCCAGGTGCTTTCTTCGTAGCTCACGGCCAGGCCGCCGGCAATGTGGGGGAGAGCGACGTTGGCAATGCTGGTATCCAGCAGCTCCATGAAGGTGGCCAGCGTCACGGTGATGGCGATGATCCAGGGATTGATGGCAGGTTTGGCCGCAGACTGCGCCTGCGGAAGCGTTACGGATTGCGAAAGTACCTGCGTGCTCACCTGACCGGCTCCTTGTTTACACCGTATACTTCATGGCGGTATGAGATGTGTACGCTGTACGCACAGATGCAAAAAAATATTTTCTGGCTATGAAGCGGCGGAACCCTGCCTAATGACCGCCAGGTTGACGGTGTTGCTGATTTGGAAACCGAGCTGCCCGTAGAGGCGTATGGCGCCGGCATTTTCCGCGGCAACGTGGAGGAATGGAGTCTCGGCGCGGGCTGTGATTTCCCGAACCAGCACTGACATAAGTGCGGCGGCATATCCGCGGCCACGATAGTCGGGATGCGTGCACACGGCGCTGACCTCTGTGAATCCAGGAAGTCGCAGCCTTTCTCCCGCCATTGCCACCAGTCGCCCTGAGTGGCGTAGGCCGATGTATTTCCCCATTTCAACGGTTCGCGGGCCGAAGGGCCCGGGTTGTGTGAGTTCCACAAGTGCCATCATCTCCGGAGCGTCGCCGGAGCTCAGTAGCTCCATCCTGATTTGAGGATCTGGCTTCGCCAGGGCACCGAAATCTTCACCACGCCAGACCATCTGGTAGAGCTGCTTGCCCAGCAGGAGGTTCCATCCCTGAGGGAGGTCCACCGGAGAGTCCAGTACAAGCGCTGCGGGCGCACCACGCAAAAGAGATGCCAGTGATTGCAGGGAAGCGGGAGAGGGGTCTCGTATTGCCGCCAACGGGGAAACGTCCGGCAGGTAGCGTTTGGCCAGACCGTCGCCTTCAGCAAAGCGGGCATGGCGCGTGGAGAGCGCGTGCCAGATGGCATTTCTGAGCAGCCCTTCATCCGGATTGCTGGATACTTGCTGGGCTTGCGCGATCAGTTGACCTTCGCTCGACATCCGTGAGATTTGACGCGGGCGGCGCATCTGCCGATGCGAAGAATATTTTTTATTCGAACTGGCGGGTCACGGTGGCGATCATCTCGTCTTTCAGGCGCTCCGGCTCTTTCCAGGGATAGCACCGGCCGGTGGTAATGAGCGAGCTGGCCAGGCCGTGGATGGCGGTGCGGACGATCTGGGCGGTCATCTCAACGTCAACGGTTATGCCCTTGGCTTCGGCGGATTCGCGGATGCCCTCGCGCAGCCGCTCCGTCACGCGCCGGCCAATGCCGACCTTGCGGTCCGCCACTGGGCCGGGCGGCATCACGGTCATGAAGGTGACCTTGTAGTGGTTGGGATGGCTCAGGTGGAAGTCAACCACGGCGCGCAAGCTGGCGCGCAGCTTTTCAAGCGGCGTGCCGGACTTCGCCCGCGTGCGGTCCAGCAGAACGAGGAGATTATTGAAGGTCTCTTCACAGATGGAGAGCAGCAGCTCTTCCTTGTTGGGGAAGTGGCGATAGATGGCCATGGGCGAGCAGCCGACCTCGGCGCCGATGCGCCGCATGGAGACACTCTCATAGCCTTCACGGGCGAAGAGTTCACGGGCGGTGTCCCGGATCTGGTCGCGGAGTGAGGCTTCCGGCCGGCGGCTTACCGCGCGGCGCGCTCTCCGATGCTTGTCAGTCCTTTTATGCGCCACTGCCATAGGACGCTCCAATGAGTGAGACGCGACCACTGCCTTATGTGATGCAAAATATGCTTACACCGTAAACATGGGGAAGGTCAAGGATTTTTGGAGGTGTGCCAAGCTGTGAGCGAATCGTAGTCATAGCTGGTCGCGTTCTGGGCCGCGCTGGTGAGGCGGTCAGCATCGTCATAGGCGTACTGCGTGACCTTGCCGTTCTGATCAATGGCCAAGGTGCGGCGCCTGCGCGGGTCATAGCCGAAGCTGACAAAGTTGGTGCCTGGGTAGGTGGTCATGGTCAGGCAAGTGCCATGCAAGATGTTCGATATATCAGGCACGCCGAGTCGTGAACTCACGACACTTACTTTCATTTAACTTTCACTTGCCATTGTGCAAAGCAGTAGTGTAGAAACTCTCTACACGCATCACCCCCTTATGAAACTATCATCCGGGCTGCGCCCAGCAGCAGGTGGAAAAGTGTTGGCTATAGATGGATAGCAAGCTCTATTAGCTTGAAAAGGATTCTTGCGTGGACCAACACTCGCTACACTCGCAGAAGTGTGTCTGGCTGTTTTGTCATCATAGTTTCACCCGCAAGCTGATTGGCCTGGTGCTGATTGCGGCTTTTAGTTTTAGGAGCTTGCCTGCAAACGGCGCGGCTTTGTCCGGGCGTCCGTCACCAGTTGTGGTGAAAGATACGGCCCTGCTGCGCGCACTCATCCTTCAGAGCGGTGGCCTTTCAGTAAAGCCCGTGCTGGAATGTGTGGTAAGCAGCCATGGCACCTATACCGCTGCTCGCTTCGGATACGAGAATGACAACTCGAGTTCCGTAACGATTCCGGTGGGTGGCAGCAACGCGTTCTCTCCTGCGCCAGCCGACCGCAGCCAGACCACCACGTTCCTTCCCGGACGGCAATATTCGGTATTTGATGTGCCCTTCAATGGAAGTCCGCTTTCATGGTCGATTATCGGCCCGGACAACATTAGCCGCACTGTAACGGCGACGAGCAACTACTACGAGTGCGACGATGAGAACCGTCCTGTGGCCAACGCCGGCGCGGACCAGACCGTCACAGTCGGATCGACCGTTCATCTCACCGGAACGGGTTCAACCGATGAAGACGGAAATGCGCTGACTTATCGTTGGTCTTTCGTGAGTATTCCTGCGGGAAGCTCCGCAGTGTTATCGGGCGCAGTTACGGCAACGCCGACTTTCGTCGTGGATAAACCG
>JBAIYI010000247.1:0-6894 GCA_037915955.1 Terriglobales bacterium | reverse complement strand
CCGCGCCTTCTCCCAGGAATGTGATCATCGCCGACCTGAATGGAGACGGGAACCCTGACATTGTTACGGCAAGCTGCCCGAGCGGAACGGGACAAGCCTTCGCTTCCGTGCTCTTCGGGCGCGGTGACGGAACATTTGCCAACCATGTGGATTATCCGCTGGCGCAATGCACGTTCTCGCTGGGCACGATCGTGGTGGGGACAGACAAGCTTCCCAGCCTTATCATTGCGGAAGGCACGCGCATGCAACTGCTGCGCAACAACGGAGCAGGTGTCTTCACGGTACATGACCTCGGCTATACGGGATCAGATATTTTCCTGTACGCGAGTGGCGGCGATTACAACCATGATGGCATCCGCGATATCGCCTTTGTGGAGCAGAACCGGCCTCTGAACCAGAACCGGCTGCTGATCATGGATGGGCACGCAGACGGATCGTTTGCTGGGCCGCGCGTCATCTTTTCTTCAACCGCGAGCGGCGGCCTTTATATGGACCAGGTCCAAACCGTTGATCTCAATGGTGACGGCGTGGCCGACCTGCTTACTTCGTTCAACCAAGACGGTAGCCATGGCGGCGTCCTGGCTTTTGTGAATTCCGGAACCGGCACGTTCACGCGCCATACGCTGAGCCTTGCCAATGAAGAGTTTGTCACCGGCAGGATCATTGAAGGCGATTTCCGGGGAATTGGCCAGCATGACATCATCTCCGGGTCGGAGCTGTTTGTGAGCGGCACCGCGAAGTATTCGGTTGTGATCTTCCCGGCAACTTCGAAAACGACATGGGGAACAGCGAAGCGCACCGCGGAACCGGAAGCTCCGCTCTCGCTCGTGCGTGGCAGCTTCAATACCGATTCGAAACTCGACTTCGCATTCCTAACCAGCCTTCCCGACACGCTGCACGTTTTCCTGAATAACACCTGCACGGTGCCTTCCACGGCAGGAGTGGCAGTGTGCTCGCCCAAGTCGGGAACAACCGTTTCATCGCCGGTGCACGTCTCGGCTTCGGCCAGCGGCGGGTCGCTCAGGATTTCCGCAATGAAAGCCTACATTGACGGCGTGCAGGTGGCTTCTTCCACGAACAACACTCTGGATGTTTCGGTCGCCAAAGCCTCCGGCAGCCACAGGCTCACCGTGAATGCATGGGACACCAGCGGCAAGCTGTACCAGGCGTCGTTTACTTTTTCCGTTCGTTGATCTTCAAATTCAGTGATCAGATTCGGGCCGGTCCTGCCGGGCTGGCCCACTCTGGACCAGACTTCCGGGGGCCCCGCCCGCGTCACGACACGCGGTCAGACCAATCTCTGTTCCCATTTTGGAACTGAAATAACTTAAAGCACATGACAGCGCGAACCGTTCGCGACAAGGACGGAGACACGCACGTCGGCGAGGTTGGCTGCTGAACAACTCAGGAGGTGGCGCTGAATTGGCACGCCACCATTCATTACTGTTGAGTGAACAATCTGCTCAGACTTTTGCTGCGTGGCTGCGTCTAATTTCAACGGAACCTGCAGAAAGCAGGAGCCCAGGAAAAGGAGCTGCCATGCATCGATCTGCGCGTGCGTTTCTCGGGGTCATTTTATTTGCCGGCCTGGGAGTGAACCTTCAAAGTCAGGCCCAAACACAGAACCAGCCTCCGGGGCCGGCGCGTTCCCGCTCCGATGAGATGCTGGAGCGGTGGAACGACATCGGGAACAAACTCGTGGCCATGGCGCAGGATTTTCCCGAAGATAAGTACGATTTCAAGGTGCAGAAGGACGAGCGCACCTTTGCCCTGAATTTGCTCCACGCTGCCGCGCTGGATTTCCTGCTGATACGCAGGATCTCCGGATCCAACGCAGGGCCCGATTTCGGCCAGGGCGACAATCCTACGCGCGACCAGTTCAAGAGCAAAGCCGACGTGGTGAAGTTCGTGCAGGACGCCGTGGCGGCCGGCGCGAAGGTAATCCAGGAGCAGGGCGATACCGGGTTGGACAAGACAACCAAGTTTTTCGGCAACCGGATGGCGCACAACTCCACGATCTGGACGTTTGTGATCGAGCACAGCGCCGAGCACTATGGCCAGCTTGTGGTCTACTACCGCGCGAACAACCTGGTTCCGCCGGCTTCGCGGAAGTAAGTCTGCGGCGTGGCGGAGTAAAGTGGCAGCCTCAGCATCAGCCAAACGTTAGAGGGGCACAGCTCACTCGACCTCAAGATGCTGCATGAATGTGGTGTAGTCCTGTTTGGCCTTGTCGGCGACTGATGAAGCCGTGTCTACAAGAACCAGATAATAGAGAGTTCCGGGTAGACGTTGAAGTTGCGGGCCGGCGCGGAAGAAATGTGTTTGACTGTCGGGAGTTGGGGGCAGGGAGACTGGTTGCTCGAACAGCAGGCCCGGATACTCAGGCGCTTGTCGCGCAAACGCCGTGAGAACCATGTGGGCGTCACCTTCCAACTGGTATCCGCCTGCAGTTACCGCCGTTCCCCCGATGCATTTCTCTACCGGACATACGGAAGGAGAGATCGCGGAGACGGTGTGGCCGCGCGTGAGGGTTGCAACAAAGTCTTCCAGCGTTTCATGCGGTTTGGGCGGACGCATGACGATCAGGATATTGGGAACTACGTCGCCGCTTTTGCCCCGGTACGGGCCGATTCCAAACTGGCCCGTGGCAATACCAGCATTGACATCACCCAAACGAACTTGCCACGAGCCGGGGATTGAGAAACGCAGTCCGAAGAGGGAGGCGGTGAAAATCACCCGATCACCGGAGTTTTCCGCTGCCCAGACCTCCCTGGCCGGATAGGTCGCCTTTGGATCAGGAGCCACAAGGCGGTGTTCCAGGGACTCCATCAATGCCTTGCGTACCTCGGTCTGATCGTTGCTGAGCTGGGCGGCACGTTTCCCGGCACGCACCCCGTGGACGGGCATATTACTGACCAGAGCGCATTGCAAATAGTCATCCCAGAATGCGGCGGGCAAGTCGCGCCACGGCCTGGCATTCTCGAGTGCAAGCAGCCGCTTCATGCCTTCCATCAGCTGGCTTGATGACTGGCACTGGTGCTGGGCAAGAAACCATTCCGGCCTGTAATCCTGCGGTGAGACTCTTTGCGCCTTGTTGAATGAGTCCACTGCCAGCATGTAGCCCGGCTCGCTGTCCAGGTTGTAAGAGTAGTGTGCAACCAGACCAAGGAGGAGCAGCAGTTCTTCATTCTCAGGCGATCTTTCCGAGCTCTGCCGGATGAGCTGAAGATCCCGCTCTATTGCGGCCGCAACTTCCTTTTTCTTCCTGGAGTAGTTCCACTGCGCGCTCCAATGGTCCACCATTGGTTCGAAGGCCGCGATTTCGGCAGTCGCACGCAGAAGAGCCGGGTCCTGGGGAAGTTTTTCTTTGTTAATCGCTGCCAGGTCAGCGCGCGCCCAAACGGCGCCACAGAGGACGGTGAAACATACCAGCGACACACGTCGGGTAAGTGACATTTTGCTCCAGTGCTGAGGGAAGAGGCATTGTACAACGGAAGCGCGAGATCAGAAGTTCCCAAGATGCCGGACAGTCTCTAAAGTGAAATCCCGCTCACGATCAGTGGGCAGAAGCGAATGTGATGAGGCTCACAGCACTGCTTAACTATCCATTTACAATGGTTGCGTGATGTCCCTTCGCAAGATCGCTGCACTGGTGCTGGCTTTCATGGTGCTCTCCGCGCCGTTGCTGGCGTGCGCGCTGCCGGGCCAGCAGATGAGCGACGCGGAAATGGAATGCTGCCAGCACATGAGCGAGATGTGCGGCAGCTCGCAGATGGCGGATTCGCACTCCTGCTGCACCAAAGCACCTGAAGCCACCAACACAGTTCTGCAGTTCACGTCTAAGTTCAAACTCGACGTACCGGATGCCGTGCAGCCGATCGCGGGCTTCACCCTTGTGGAACTGCCAATGACCTTCTTAGCGGTGGTGGCGCTCACGCTGGATGACGCTTCCTCGCCACCCGGCTATAACTCCGTCCTGAGAATCTAGAAGACCTTTCATCCGCTGCGTTGGACTCTACTCAGCCGTACGAATCCGTGCGCGTTGAAGAGCACGCATGCGCAGCTTCCCCAGTTTTCATGCGGAGGATGTGATGAAAGGTCTTTGTGTATCGATACTATGGCTGGCCGGAGTGTGCCTGTTGGCGCAGAGTGCTCCCGTTGCCGGCGCGCCTACGCCTTTGGCGAATCTGCTTGATGAGGCGCGGAAGAACAATCCTGAGATTCGCGCCAGCATGCATGGAGCGCATGCGGCGACCTATGGCGCGAAGCAGGCGTCCGCGCTGCCGGACACGCAGTTGATGCTGCAGAACCTGAGCGTGGGCAGTCCCAAGCTGCTGGCCGGTTATACGAATAGCGATTTTGCTTACGTCGGATTGGGTGTGGCGCAGGAGTTCCCGGGATCGGGTAAGCGCGGTTTGCGATCGAAAGTGGCTTCGGCGCAGGCCGATGTGATGACTGCGCAAAGTCAGAGCGTGAGCCGCACGGTAGTGGAGCAGGTGAAGACCGCCTACTTCAAGCTGGCGTACCTGCAAGCCACGCTGGACACGCTGGAGCGCGATGACCAAGCGTTGGGCGAGATCGAGCAGATTGCCGAGTCGCGTTACCGTGTGGGTCGCGGCAATCAGCAGGAAGTGCTTAAAGCGCAGCTCCAGCACACGAAGATTTTGCAGGACATCAGCATGCACCATCGCGAGCAGGCGGAGGGGCAGATCATGCTCAAGCGAATGCTGGGCCGGGCGCAGGAGTCGCCGGACATTGTTCCTGAGCTGTTGCAGCAGAGACCGATGCCGGCGAGCGTGGGCGACCTGCAGCAGCAGGCCGCGCAGGGCAATGCCGACGTGAAGATCCGAGAACTGGCGGTGCGCAAGACGGAGCTGCAAACGCAGCTGGCGCATAAAGAATTCAATCCTGACTTCGCGCTGCAATACATGTACCAGAACACTGACCGCAAGTTCCGCGACTACTACATGCTTACTTTCTCCGTAACGCTTCCCAATCGCGGACGCCGCAAGGCCGAGTTAGGTGAGGCAAACGCGATGCAGAGAGCGGCGGCAGCGGAACTCGAGGCCGAGGTGCAGCGGCGCGAGGCAGAAGTGAAAGAGCAATACACGCTGGCCAGCACCGCGGCGGAGCAGTTAAAGATCTATCGCGAAGGACTGATGCCGCAAGCGGAAGCTGCGTTTCGCGCGGGGCTGGCGGCATATCAATCGAACCGCCTGGACTTTGAACCAGTGCTCTCGTCGTTCCGTGACCTGCTGGATTTCCAGGAGCAATACCAGAAACAACTCAGCGAGTACGAGTCGGCGCTGGCGCGCCTTGAGTCGCTCACGGGGGTGACGTTGCCATGAGTAGCGATAGCCGTAAATACAAGATTGCATTTTTTGTCGCGCTGGCCGTGATCGCAGCGCTGGGTGCGCTTTTGTGGAAGAACTCGCGCGGGCAGCATGCGACGCAAGGCGCAGCAGGCGCGAGCTCCAATATGCCGGCAACTGTTTCGATGGCCACGCCCGCGCCGACAGTGCCAATCGAAGCTAAACTTGCTCCGGTGCAGCTCTCGCCGGAGCGCATGCAGGCAATCGGCGTGAAGACCGGCAGGGCCGAAATGCTGAGCGTGACCGACGAAATCCGCGCGGCCGGCAACGTAGAAATGGATGAGCGCCGCCTGGCCTACGTGCAGACGCGCTTTCCCGGATGGATCCGCAAAGTCTATGCCGATGCCACCTATCAGTTCGTGCGCAAGGGCGACCCTCTGTTCACCATCTATAGTCCTGATCTGGTGAGCACGCAGCAGGAATATCTGCTGGCAAAGAAAAATGCCGACGCGGTGAAGACCAGCAGCATCAGCGGCGTGAGCGCGGGCTCAGAGAGCCTGCTTACAGCGGCCCGGCAGCGGCTGGAGCAGTGGGAGATGTCGCCCGAGGAGATTGCCCGGCTGGAGTCGAGCGGCAAGGTCATCACCGATCTCACCTTCAACTCGCCGGTGGCGGGTTACATCACGGAGCGCAACGCGCTGCCGAACATGTACGTGCAGCCGGAGACAAAGCTCTACACCGTGGCTGATCTTTCCAGCGTGTGGGTGTATGCGCAGATCTTCCAGAGCGACCTGGGCAAGATCAAGCCGGGTGACGCGGCCGTAGTCACCGTGGATGCCTATCCAGGCACCAGGTTCAGCGGGCGCGTCGGCGAGATCCTGCCGCAGGTGGACATGAACACGCGGACCGCGCGCGTGCGGCTTGTCTTCGCCAATCCTGGACTCAAGCTGAAGCCGGGCATGTTTGTGAACGTGGCGCTGAGAGTTGCGATGGGACGGCAGCTCGTTGTTCCGGCTTCGGCCGTGCTGCACGCGGGCACGCGACAGGTGGTGTTTCTCAGCCGCGAGCAGGGCGTGTTTGAGCCGCGCGAAGTCGAGACGTCAGGCCAGGTCGGCGACAAAGTGATCATCAGCAAAGGTCTCAAGCCGGGCGAACCGATTCTGACTTCAGCCAACTTCCTCATCGATTCAGAGAGTCAGTTGCAGGCTGCGGCGGGAGCGTTCGCGCCTCCGCCTCCGGGCGCGGGCGCCGCCGCCGCAATGAACCGAGACGCGAACAATGCGTCGAAAAATGCCGCGAACAATGATGCGAGCCAGGAGTTGCCGCCGAAGGCGACCGTCGAGCTCACCACCGATCCCACGCCACCGCATCGCGGCAACAACACGCTGCGCGTAAAGCTCACGGACGAGCGTGGCACAGTGATTGCCGGGGCACAGGTGAATGTTACCTTCTTCATGCCGGCGATGCCCTCCATGGGCATGGCGGCGATGAAAACCTCGGTCGATCTCACGGAAAAGCCCAGTGGACTGTACGAAGGCAGCGCGCAGCTTGATTCCGGCGGCACCTGGCAGGTGACGATCAC